>JBGPMT010000064.1:0-12118 GCA_041487135.1 Binataceae bacterium (SeqCode)
ATGTTGCACGGCAAGGTCTTGCGTAGCCCGCACGCCCACGCCCGCATCAAAGCGATCCGCTTCGAAAGGGCGCTTGCGCTGCCAGGGGTCAAAGGCGTCATCACGGGCGCTGACCTCCCGGAGGTCGAGGACGCGCAGGTCCCGATTGGTGAGCTGATGGGCAACGCGCGCCATCTTTCGTTCAACGTGATGGCACGCGACAAGGTGCTGTACGACGGCCACGCCGTTGCCGCGGTCGCAGCCACTAGCCCTCATATTGCCGAAGAAGCGCTCAGGCTGATCGAGGTTGACTATGAACCACTGCCGCCGGTGCTGAATGTCGATGAGGCGATGGAACCAGGCGCGTCAATACTGCTCCCCGAGCTGCGCAGCCAGCTGCTCACCAACCGCAATGACCCTGGCCAGCCCGACGGTCCGTCGGAGCCAACCAACGTCGCTTCCCACGGACAGCTCAAGCGCGGCGACGTGGAGGCAGGTTTCAAGCAGGCCGGGGTAATCGTCGAGCACACGTACCGGACTTCAACCGTTCATCAGGGTTACATCGAGCCGCAGAACGCGCTCGCGATCTACAACGCCGACGGTCACATCACGGTCTACTGCTCGTCGCAAGGTCAATTCCAGGTCCGCACGCTGCTCTCCTACCTGCTCAAGCTACCGGTGGGAGTCATCAGGGTTATCCCGGCCGAAATCGGCGGCGGTTTTGGCGGCAAGACCACGGTCTACCTCGAACCACTTGCGGTGCTGCTGTCGAAGAAGACCGCGCGGCCGGTCAAGATGGTGATGAATCGCGGCGAGGTCCTGCGCGCCACCGGCCCGAGTTCGGGAACCAGGATCGACGTCAAGATGGGCGCCACCCGCGACGGCCGGATTACAGCTGCGAAGGTCTGGATGGCGTACGAGGCCGGCGCGTTTCCCGGCTCCCCCTTTATGGCTGGCGCGATGACCACGACCGCGCCCTACAATATCCCCAACCTTCTCATCGATACCTATGACGTGGTCGTCAACAAGCCCAAGGTCGCCGCATATCGGGCGCCGGGGGCGCCTCATTCGGCGTTCGCGTGTGAGAGCGTAATCGACGAGCTGGCTGAGAAATGCGGTGTAGACCCGCTCGACTTCAGGATTCTCAACGGCTCGCGCGAGGGCACGCCCCAACCCGCCGGTCCACCATTCAAGCGCATCGGCCTGATCGAGTGCTGCGAAGCGCTCAAGGACAGCACCCACTATCGCTCCGAGCTCATCGGGCCCAATCGCGGCCGTGGCGTAGCCGCAGGTTTTTGGTTCAACGGCGGAGCACAATCGTCCGCCACGGTGAACTTTCACAGCGACGGAACGCTCAGCGTCGTGACCGGATCGGTCGATATCGGCGGCTCGCGGGCGGCGATGGGGATGATCGCGGCCGAGGTCCTCGGCCTCGACGTGAATGACGTGCGTCCGATCGTCGCCGACACCGACTCGATCGGCTACACCGATGTTACCGGCGGAAGCCGGGTTACGGTTGCGACCGGCCTCGCAGTCTACAACGCCGCTCAGGATGTAGTGCAGCAGCTCAAGGAGCGCGCGGCTCTGCTGTGGGAACGCAAGCCCAAGGACATCGAATTCAACCTCGGCGCGTTCAACGTGCGGGGCAACGGCGTTCCGCCGATGACACTCAAGCAGCTTGCCTCGCGTCTGTCGCGGACGGGCGGACCGATCACCGGGCGTTCTTCGCTTAACGCCGGTATGGTTGGAGCGGTCGGCAACGCTTTCGCCACGACCTGTGTTGATCTCGAAGTCGACCCGGACACCGGCAAGGTGCAAATCCTGCGCTGCACTGTGGCGCAGGACGTCGGCCGCGCCCTTCATCCGAGCTATGTCGAAGGCCAGCTGCAAGGCGGTACGGTGCAGGGACTCGGATGGGCACTCAACGAGGAATACGTCTATGACAGCAACGGCGTGATGCGCAACGCGGGACTACTGGATTACCGGATGCCGACCTGCCTCGATCTGCCGATGATCGATACGATCCTGGTCGAAGTCCCAAATCCGGGCCATCCCTTAGGCGTCCGCGGCGTGGGTGAAGTGTCTATCGTCCCGGTCCTGGCGGCGGTCGCGAACGCCATCTACCGCGCTACTGGCGTCAGGATGAGTGACCTGCCGATCTCTCCACCCCGGCTGCTGAAGGCAATCCTGTCCACGAGCGAAGAATCAAAACCGGCCGCGGCGAATTAGCGGATATAGCCCCAGGGAAGCGCGTTAAGGCAATAATCCAAACATAAGACCAACCGGAGAGGTAACGAGCATGAGGATCATTACCATCGAGGATCACTTCGCTACACCCATGTTCAGTGCGGCGCTTCCCCCCAATGCGATTCTATCAGACATCTATGCTCAACGGGGGAAGCAAGTTGGAGTCGACATAAGAACTGAGTTGCTGGACCTCGGCGGCTCACGTCTCGCTGCCATGGACGCCGCCGGGATCGACCTGCAGGTGCTGTCGCTGACCGCGCCCGGCTGTGAAGGATTGGATGCCGAGAGCGCAGTTTCTATCGCCAGAGACGCCAACGACAGGCTGTTCGAGGCAATCAAGGCGCACCCCAAGCGTCTGGCAGGCTTCGCGGCGCTGCCGACCGCCGATCCTCAAGCGGCTGCGAAAGAACTCGAGCGCACCGTTACCCGACTCGGGTTCAAAGGCGCGATGCTCAATGGTCACGTTCGCGGGAGCTATCTGGACGATAAGAAATACTGGGGTATTTTCGAGTGCGCCCAAGCACTGGATGTGCCCATCTACCTGCACCCGACATTGCCCCATCCAAATGTGATGAAGACCTATTTCGAGGGCTACGAGGAACTAAGCGCGGCGGCTTGGGGATTCGCCCTTGAGACCAGCGTCCATTTCCTAAGGCTGGTCTTCGCCGGGCTGTTCGACGCGTACCCGCGTTTGAAGATGATCCTGGGCCATCTCGGCGAGGGCCTGCCCTTCGGGATCCATCGTCTCAACGATCACTCCCACCAGAGCGCCGCGCGCCGTGGCCTCAAGAAGACCCCCGCGCAATACCTGCGAGAGAATCTGGTCGTCACGACGAGCGGTAATTTCTTCACCCCGGCATTCCTCTGCACGGTGATGGCGGTGGGCATCGATAACGTGCTCTTTTCGGTGGACTGGCCCTACGAGTCGAACCGCTCAGCAGCGGAATGGTTCAAGCATCTGCAGCTCGCCGACGGCGACCTGGAAAAGATCGCTCATCTCAATGCGGAGCGTATCCTGCACCTATAGAATCGGGCAGCCCGCTGACGCGCTCAACCCGCGGTTCACGACCGAGTTAGGTGCAAATCCGAAAGTTTGAGAAAACGAAATTTGGGGTTCTGACGGCTGTTCGATCCTTGACGAACGCCGCGCAGAAACTCTGATATTCTCAATCTTTCAGGAGCTTCGCGACCGTGTCACGCCCAAGGAGGCTGCGGGCGCCGCAGCCCAGCTCCCGACCTCGCTCAAGATGCTAATGTGGTGAACTCGATATGGTCGCTGGGGACTCACCGCGCCGCTTCTTGAATCGATAAAAGCCGTTTCAAGGTCTCTGCGCTTTTCGACTCGCCTGGAATCCTCGCGCTGGAAGGACCATAACAACATCCCACGCGTCTTGAGTGTTAAGGAGCTGTCAATGTTCAGGCTAAGACATCTACCGCTCGACACGTTGCGCGAACACGTAATCATGATTCATGAACAGACGGTGCGCAGTGGCGATCTCGGTTTCAATCCGCTGGATCGCGTCCGCGTCCGCGGCATCGATTTGGTGCCGGGAAAGAGCCGCGAGATCGTGGGAGTCTTGAACTTTTGCCGTGGCGCGCTGCTCGATCCGGACGAGATCGGACTCTCAGACCAGGCCTTTCATGACCTCGGTCTGCCTGAGAACGCGCCGGTGAGTGCGAGCCTCGCCGTGGCGCCACATAGTGTTGACCTGGTTCGTGCCAAGCTGGGTGGCGCGCGACTCGAACGCGCAGGATTCAAAGCGATTCTTGCCGATGTTGCGGCGCGTCGCTACTCACGCGTGGAACTGGCGATGTTTGTTTTCGCATGCGCGTTGAAACGGCTCGACCTCACGGAATTGGTGGACTATACGCGTGCGATGATCGAAACCGGAGAACAACTGAGCTTTGGCCCCGGCCCGGTGGTTGACAAGCACTGCATTGGGGGGATTCCGGGAAATCGCACAACCATGATTGTGGTGCCGATCCTCGCCGCGCTGGGCCTGACCGTGCCGAAAACATCCTCGCGCGCGATCACTTCTCCCGCTGGAACCGCCGATACGATGGGCGTGCTGGCGGATGTCGCGTTGTCGACGGATCGCATCCTGGAAGTGATAAAAAAGACCGGCGCATGTATCGTTTGGGGCGGTGCACTGGAGCTGGCGCCGGCTGATGACGTGCTGATCACGGTGGAGCGGCCGATGGAGCTGGATACCGAAGCACAGATGGTCGCTTCGATACTGGCCAAGAAAAAGAGCGTTGCGGCGACGCACGCGCTGATTGACATTCCGGTGGGAAGATCCGCCAAGGTGCGCACCTATGCAGCGGCGGAGGAATTGGCCGCGCTTTTTCGTGCTGTGGCTGCTCAGATCGATTTGCGAGTCGAGGTTTGTTTGACTGAGGCACGGGGTCCGGTAGGGCGTGGGATTGGGCCGCGCCTTGAGGCGTTGGACGTACTTGCAGTTTTGCGCTGCGACCGCGATGCGCCCCAGGATCTGCGCGAGAAATCGCTTTATATTGCGTCGAGAATTCTCGAGATGAGTGGCACGGTTGCGCCCGGTGCCGGCTACCGCGAAGCCCGACGGGTACTTGACTCGGGCGCGGCGTCGAAGAAGTTCAACGATATTGTGACCGCCCAGGGCGCGCGCGATCTGCCTCCAGAAGCACGCTTCCGCCATGTAGTCACTTCTCATGCGGACGGCCGTATTCGGGAAATTGATAATTGGGAAATCGCTCGCGTTGCGAAACGCGCTGGCGCTCCTGCCAACGTCTCCGCTGGCGTCAGGATGATGAGAACAACCGGCGATGTTCTCGCCGGCGGCGACCCGCTCTTCGAGATTCATGCCTCCAGCGAGACGCAACTCGACGAGGCAAGGGCGTATGCGGAAGCTCACCGGGAAATGATTGGATTCGGCTTCTGAACCCTGCCCCCCGAGCAGCGTTCCTGCACGCGCAGTTCCCACTATTGAGAAGCGCCTCGTTCGTTGGGCGGACCCGTGAACCGAGCATTTGATGACCGGGAACGAGCGACCCGTTTGCGCAGCTCTTCCATAATGAGCATGCCAGCTGCGAAAGGCAGCAGGAACAACCACACGCTGGCTCCGATCGGAGCGGTTCCGAAGATGAAATTGCCCCAAGCGGTGTAGTCAATGAGTCCTACCAGCGCGATCTCGAGCATCACTCCACCCCAGATGAGCGGATTGCCCAGAATCCCGGTCGAAAAGATCGATCGGGTGGCGCTCCGACACAGGAACACGTTCACAATTTGCAGCACGACGATGGCGCTGAAACAGGCGGTGGTGGCGCGCAGATACAGGGGATTTTGGCTCTCCAGTGGATGTCCATACTGCCAACCCGCGTGGTGGAGCACGAAAAAAAAGGCCGCCATCGCGATGGCGGCCTCGATCGCGCCAAGGAACAGGTAAGCGCGCAGCGCCAAAGACCAGTCAAAGAGGCGTTGAAGCTGCGCGCGGGGAGGGCGTTGCATGATCCGCGGGTCGGGCTTCTCGACGCCAAGGCCCAGGGCGGTCAGCGAGTCGGTTCCCATATCTATCGACAGGATTTGAATCGGCGTCAGCGCGAGCGGGATACTGAACAGCGAGAAAGCCAGGTACGGGATCAGCTCGGGAACGTTGTGTGCCAGGATGTAAGTGAGAAACCTGCGAATATTGTCGAAGACCGCGCGCCCCTCCTCAACCGCATTGACGATGCTGGCAAAGTTGTCGTCCAGCAGCACCATATCGGCCGCTTCCTTGGCTACGTCGGTGCCCGCAATTCCCATCGCGATTCCGATGTGCGCGCTCTTGAGGGCCGGTGCATCGTTGACCCCATCCCCGGTAACCGCGACCACGTGCCCTTTCTGTTTCAGAGCCTCGACGATGCGTCTTTTCTGGTCAGCGCCAACCCGGGCGAAGATAACCTCGGGAGCATCAAGCGCCAGCCGTAACTGAGTGTCACTGAGCTCACGCAGCTTGTCCCCTGTGATTACCAACGGATCGTCTGTCCGTATGAGTCCGATTTCGCGGCCGATCGCCTTGGCGGTATAGGGATGGTCGCCGGTAACCATGATCACCGCGATCCCGGCTTCACGGCATTTTTGCAGTGCCGCCGGCACCTCGGGGCGAGGCGGGTCTTCGAGGCCGGCCAGGCCAGCAAAGATCAAGTCCTCTTCCAGACGCGCGTGCTGCCACTGGAGTTCGAGCGGCCGGTAAGATAGCGCGATGACCCGCAAGCCCCGCTCGGCCATTGCTTCCTGCGCCTCGCGAACCCTGGCGCGGGAGGCGGGATCAAACGGGCGTACTTCGCCGTCGGCCAGTATCCGGCTGCACAGCGGAAGTACCATCTCTGGCGCTCCCTTGCAGCACAAGGTGGGGCCATCCGGGGTGGCGTGGACCGTCGATAGCCGCATGCGAGTGACGTCGAATGGAATCTCATCGAGCTTTTCGCAAGCCGGGAGTTCGGAGAGAAACTGCTCCGCGCTTTCGACTAACGCAATTTCCATCGGATCGCCGAGCAGCACTGCCCGTCCTCTTTGTTCGCCTTCTCTGAGGTCATGGCACAGGCGCGCGATGATAAAGAAAGGCCGGTATCGCGCTGCGACCTCCGCGCCAACCCCCGGCTTGAGCGAGCAATCCAGATCCGTGCCCAGCCAGAAGCGTTTTACGGTCATCCGGTTCTGCGTCAGGGTGCCAGTCTTGTCGGTGCAAATCACGGTCGTCGATCCCAGCGTCTCGACCGAGGGCAGATAGCGGATAAGGACGTTTCGCTTTGCCATCCGCTGCGTAGCCAGGACCAGCGCCAGCGTCAGCGTGGGCAGCAGTCCTTCCGGCACCATCGCGACTATGATTCCGACGGCGAAAATGAATCCTTCCCAGAAAGGAACGCCGATCGTGCGGCTGATCGCGAAGAAGGCCAGCCCGATCAGCACGGCCATGATGCCGATCAAACGGCTTAGGTGTGCAACCTGCTCGCGCAATGGCGAGACCACCGTTCGAGCTGTCTGTGTCAGATGCGCGATCTTGCCGAATTCAGTATGCATGCCCGTGGCAAAGACGACTGCCCTGGCTTCCCCGGAAACCATCGAGGTGCCGGCGAGCAAAATGTTTTCGGCGTGGATTATGCCCTCCTCCCCGGATGCTTCAGCCGTCCGGAGTTTGGACAACGATTCTCCGGTGACCGTCGCGTTGTTGACGCGAACGCCGAATGCTTCGATCAGGCGGCAATCGGCCGGAATGTTATTCCCCTGCTCTAAGAGAACGATGTCCCCTGGAACGAGCTGGTTCGCGAGCAGCCGCGCCACTTTGCCTTCGCGCAGCACATCGACCTGTTGCGGCAGCAGCTCACGCAGCGCGGCGAGGGTTCGCTCGACCCGGAATTCCTGCCAGAAGGAAAACAGACCGCTGACCACAATCACGGCCACGATGGCGTAGCCAATCTTGGCCATGCCCTGACCCGGATCGCTCCATTCCGCAAAGAACGCCAGCGCCGCCGCCAGCCACAAGATCAGCGCAAAGAAGTGAGTAAATTCCTTCAGAAACCTCAGGGTTGTCGATTCGCGGGCGACTTCTTCCACGCGGTTGAGGCCATACTCGCGGAGCCTGCGCAGGGCCTCGCCGGTCGTCAGCCCCTGTCGGCTGCTGTTGAGACTGGCTATGGCTTCGGCGACGGAGAGTTGGTGAATTTTCATGCGAAGAAAGCCATTTCTATCGATCCAATTGTAAGTGACCCTGTGGGCCATCGGGAGGCGAAGTGCTGATGCTCGGACCCTCCCTAACTTCGCATTAGAACAAGTTATCCTCGCTGTCTCACTTTTGAGAAGCGGCCGTTGAGGACAGCGTTTTTTATCCAACCACGACGCGCCTGATTGATTCCATAATCCAGCACTCCTCTGTGGATTACATTAGCGCCTTGCTGCGTTTTGAAGTTTGAGGGCCTCGCGCAGGCGCCTCCAAACCCGAGAATATTCGCCTTCGTTAGCGGTCGACTTTTGCTCTATTGCCGAGAACCCGCCGAACAGAAGGGGTTTCCAGGTCGCTGCTCTTGGTCACGGCTGTTACCTATTTGTTACCCGGAGAGCGAGCGTGGAAGGCCGGCGAAACGCCGCCTCGTGAAAAGCCATCGATTTATTGGGCTTTGCTGGAGCCACCCGTCGGATTCGAACCGACGACCTGCTGATTACGAATCAGCTGCTCTACCGACTGAGCTAGGGTGGCCCCTTTTCGAGCCGGCCAGAGCGCGAAGATTAACCTATACGGGAGAGCTCCGGAAGAGAGTAACGATTCGGAAAATCAAAGCCTCCATCAGACTTTGGTTGCCTTGCCGATTCACGCTCTTGGAAGCTCTACTTCCGTAGCGCTCCTGCGTATGACACGCTGCGCACCGCGGGTGCAGCGTGAAAATCGGAATCATTGGCGCCAACGGCACGGGAAAATCGACTGTATTCCAGGCGCTCACTGGACTCCCTCCGACAGCGGGTCAGCCCGATGTGAAGAATCGCGCGCGGCCGGGCCAGATCAAGGTGAGCGATCCACGGCTCGATCTGCTCGAAAGTCTTTACGGATCGAAAAAGAAGATCCCGGTCGAGCTCACGCTGCTCGATTTTGCGGCGAATCCGAAGGAGCATGCCAAGCAGCTCGATCCGTCTCTATTCGTCCTAGTCCGGGATCTCGATGCGCTGCTAATAGTCGTCGCAAGCTTTTCTGATTCGGGCCCGATCGGCGCCGCCGTCAAATCCATCGATGATGAGCTGATTTTTGCCGATTTCGACCAAGCCGAACGGCGCCTCGAACGGGTCCGCAAAGATCGCAGCGCTTCCGACTTCGAACGCGCCACGCTCGAGCGCGTGCTCAAATGGCTCGAGGCCGGGTCGCCGCTGCGTACCTTCGAAATGACCCCGCAGGAAGAGCGGATCTTCTCGAGCTTCGGTTTTCTTTCGCGCAAGCCCGCCTTGGTGGTGATCAATTGCGATATCGACGCCGCCTCGTCCCCTCCCGACCCCGCCGACCGCGACCTGGCCGCCGCCCGCGAGCTCGAATTGTTCAAGCTGGCCGCCGCCTTCGAGGCCGAACTTTGGGAGCTTCCCCCCGCCGAGCAGGCCGATCTCCTGCGCGAAGCCGGCCTGGAAGCCCCCGCCCGCGATCGACTCGTCGCCGCGCTCTATCGACGCCTCGGTCTGCTGACCTTCTATACCGCCGGCGAGCCGGAGGCCCACGCCTGGTCGCTCACCGCGGGCTCGACCGCGCTGGAAGCCGCCGCGCGTATCCATACCGACATCGCCCGCGGCTTTATCCGCGCCGAGGTCGTGAGTTTCGAGGATTTCGCGGCGCTGCGCTCCGACGCTCGGGTAAAAGAGGCCGGTAAACTCAGGCTCGAGGGCAAGGATTATGTGATTCGCGACGGCGATATCATCCATATCCGCTTCAAAATCTGATCCCGGCGCTCTGTTAATCCCTGCGCCCGAACGGTATTCTGATCGCTCTATGAAACTTGCGTGACTTTGCCCCGATGTGCCCGGCCGAGTCCTCGCAACCATATCCGAAAAGGTCCCGATTCCGGCCCAAAAAACACTCCAAACCTCTATCTAGATGAAGCGGCTCGAAACCCTGATCATAATCCTCGCCCTGGCCTTCTATGTCTGGTTTCTGCGGCATTTCGGCCTCGCCCAGGTGCTCGATTACGTGGGCCTGGTCGGATGGGGCCTGCTGTTCACGATCACGCTCGAGGCGGTCGCGCGAGTGTTCAACACGCTCGGATGGCGCGTGACGATCCGCGATTGTCCGCGCGGGCTCTCGTTCTTCGAGCTCTTCGGCGCGCGCATCTCGGGCGAGGCGGTCGACTACGTGACGCCGTCCGCCCAGCTCGGCGGGCAGCTCCTGATGGCCATGATGGTGCGGCGCAAGCTGCCGATGGCGCACGGGCTTGCCACCGTGGCGGTCGCGGCGCTGGCCGAATCCGTTGGCCAGATTCTCTTCATCACAGCCGCTCTGCTGATTTCGCTGCCGCTCGGATGGCATCTGCATGGGCTGTTGTGGCCGGTGATAGGCGGGTTCGCGGTCGCGGTCGGACTGGCGATCGGTTTCTACTTAGTCCAGGTAAAGCGGCCGTTCGCACTGCTATGGCGCGCAGTCGACAAGCTCGACCTGCCGATGATGCGCGGGGACGAGGTCCGCCGGGCGGCCGACGAAGCCGACGCGATGTTGCTCGACTTTTATGCCCATCAGCGGCCACGGCTCGTCGCCTCGTGCCTGTGCTACCTGGTCGCCTGGAGCATGGGCCCGATCGAAATCTATGTACTGCTGCATCTCTTGTACGAACCCGCCACAGTGCAGACCGTCCTGCTGGTCGAGGCCCTGGGCTTGCTCATCGAGCGTGCGACCTTCATGATCCCAGCCAAGCTGGTGAGCCAGGAAGGCGGCAAGGCGCTGATTCTCGCGATGCTCGGTTACTCGGCCGGCGTCGGCTTCGCGATCGGATTCCTAAGGCGTATCAAGGAGATGGTGTGGGTGATGCTCGGGTTGGGGACGCTCGCCGCCCATCGGCTGATAACAGACCGCGCGGAACGCCTGCTTGAGACCGAAGGCGCGTTCCAGGGCGCGGAGGGAGATTAGTAGCGTGAAATTCGCAAGCCACGCGGCCGCGGCCTTCGCCGCCGCCGCACTCGTCGTATCGGCCAGCGCGGCGCTCGCCGGGGTTATCGTCGAGGAGCAGGAAACTATCAACCGCGGCGGACAGCCGATTACCCGCGCGCGCACGATCATGATCCAAGGCAACAAGCAGAAGATCGTGAGCGAGCACGACATCATGATAACCGACCTCGACAGGGGCGTGATGCTGCTGGTCACGCCGGCCCGCAAGACCTACAGCGAGATGACGTTCCCGCCGCAGGGGATGGCGCCGTCGGCGGGGATGGCGAATATCAAGTTCGCCAAGGCCGGCCGTTCCCAGACGATCGACGGTTACAAGTGCGAGAACTATACCGGCGTCAGCCGCATGATGGGCACGCATTCGGACATCGTGGAGTGCTTCTCCACGAGCGCGCCGGGCGCCGATGACTTCGCGGCCTTCCAGAAAGAGATGATCAGGAAGCTCAAGGGCACCAGCGCGGCCGCGATGGTCGAGGACGTTCCCAACGGCGTGCCGCTCTCTGCCGAATCGACCACCAGCATGAAAGGGCTGACGATCCCCGGGATGCCGCCCGACCAGGCGCAGAAGCTGGCGCAGATGATGGCGAACCGGCCGCCGATCGTGACCAAGACGACCGTCACCAAGATCATCACCAAGTCCCTCGCCGACAGCGAGTTCGCACCGCCGGCCGGCTATACCAAGCAGGCCCTGCCGCAGATGCCGGCGCCGGGCGCCGGCGCGCCGCCCGCGAGCGGCGGCAACTCGGGCGCTCCATCGGCCCATTCCCTGCCGGAGTGACGCTCACGCAATAGACGAAAGCAAACGGGCTGGAGGGAGCGCGTCGCTCTCTCCAGCCCGTTTGCCTTCATCGCTTTCTTTATACTGCCTCGCCCAGGCCTCGCCCTCGCAGAGTCGATAACTCGTGAAGTCCGCGAAGACCCTCAGTGCGCCTTTATCGGGTGCAGGGCTCAGCCCTGCTGCGAGGGCGGTGAGGGTACCTTCCGCGGCGCCCCTTCAACAGCAAGGGTCAGTAGATCGGTACCGATTCGGTCAAAGTGAACATCACGAATTGAGCGATTTCTTCTTCGAGCGAAGGCGGTATCCTTCAAGCGGGAGTCTCCTCGTGCTGCGCAAGATCATCGGCTTCCATCAGGACCACAATCGCGATTGGGTGGCGGAGCTTAAGTGCGGCCATGGCCAGCACGTGCGCCATCAACCGCCCTGGCACATGCGAGAGTGGGTGACGAGCGCCGAGGGCCGCGCCGCGCGAGTC
>JBGPMT010000065.1:0-12088 GCA_041487135.1 Binataceae bacterium (SeqCode)
CGGAGATCAGCTGCTCCAGCGCGACCCGCGCGATTTCGCGCCGGATCGGATTGTGACATGAGATCACGACCGCTTCGGGCGTATCGTCGATGATGATATCGACGCCGGTCGCGGCCTCGATGGCGCGGATGTTGCGGCCCTCGCGCCCGATGATACGGCCCTTCATCTCGTCGTTCGGCAGGGCCAGCACCGACACCGTGCGCTCGGTGACGAACTCGCCGGCCAGCCGTTCGATCGCGATCGAGATGATCCGCTTGGCGCGCCGCTCGGCCTCCTCGCGCGCCTCCTCCTCGACCACCCGGATATGCTTGGCGCCATCGTGGCGCGCCTCCGCGACCATCTCGTCGATCAGGCTGCGCTTGGCCTCCTCGCGCGTGAGCCCGGCCACCGCCTCGAGCTTGGCGCGGGCCTCGTCGATCAGCGCCTGGCGCTCGGCCTCCTTGTCGGCCAGGGTCTTCTCGCGGGTCTTGAGGGCCTGGTCGCGCTGGTTCAAATCCGTCTCGCGGCGCTCGAACGATTCGACTCGCTTCTCGAAAGTCTCCTCGCGCGTCTGGAGCTTGCTCTCAAGCGCGGTCAATTCGCGCCGGCGCTCGCGGCTCTCGCGCTCCACGTCGGCCCGCGCGCTGATCATCAGATCCTTGGCCTTTACCTCCGCCTCCGCCCGCGCGCCGATCATCAGATCCTTGGCCTTTACCTCCGCCTCCTTGATCAGTAGTTCACTCCTGGTTTGGGCTTCCTTGATCAACTCTTCGGCTTTCTTCGCCGCGGCCCCGACATCGGCCGCCTGCTTGCGTTGTCGCGTCGCCATGAAAACGAAAATCGCCGCGCCGCCGATCACAAAGCCCAGGACTGCTATCGCTAACTCCACCTGGGGGTACCTCCTTTATCCGTCCCGCTCCTGGCCGGCGCGGGCGCATCAACGCCGGTCGGATGGAGGGCGGATTCGGTGACAATGAAATCGAGCCGCCGATCATGGGGTCTCGACGGCAACTCATCGAGCAACTGAAAGGAATAGGCCAGGCCGGCAGCGACCGCGGGGGGCGCCACTGCGGCGAGCAGGCGATCATAATGACCGCCGCCCCTTCCGAGGCGGACTCCCGAGAGACTGAAGGCGAGGCCTGGAACGCATATAAGCAGGCGATCGAGATCGCGCGGATTCGCAATTTCTTCGCCCTGCGGCTCAAGGATACCATATGAGCCGGGACGCAGCGTCGCGAGATCGCGAACGGCAACGATCTCGAGCCGGTCACGTTCGGCAGTCAGGCGGGGATAATAGATGGATTTACCGGCTGCAGACGCATCGGCAAACAGAGCGTTTGTGGCGACCTCGCGCTCATGAGTCGAATAGAGCAGGATGGCGCGCGATTGCCGATACCCCTCCCACTCGATCACCCGGCGTTGGATTAACCCGGATAGCCGCTCAGCAGCCGAGCGATCCAGGGCCTCGCGGCTGCGCGCGAAAATTGATCTGAGCGATTGTTTATCGTCCGCCACGGTATTCCATGGCGGGTGCAGGGCCCTAAATCGGTAAGCCAGCCGACCCGCAGAAAAGCGAAGATAGCCCCGGTCGGCGCGACGCCGATACTCTCCGAGACGCGGTATCGAAACTGCTCATCGCGGGTCTAAAGCTGTACACGACCGTCAACCTAATTCTCAACAACCGTATCGATACACATACCGTGTTATGCCTTCCCGTAAAGCCCCACTAACCCCGCCGCAAATCCAGTTGCCGCCGCCGATTGAGAGATAAACGCCCCTCCTACTCCTCCATCGCGTCGGACAACCTTCCGTTCAATGCCTCAATTCGTTCGATTAGTTCCCGATGGTCCCTTCGGAGCCGCTCCAGCTCGTCGGCAAAGTTGAGCGCCGCTAGAATCGCGAGGTTGATAGAATTAACCGTCCGGCCGCCGGCCTGGATCTGCCGGATCCGCTGATCCACCGTCTGAGCGAGGTTTCTCACCCATTCGTCGCCATCTTCGCTGGCGACGGTCAGGCTAAGTCCCATAATCTCGACGTTGACGGCTTTCATCCCCAGCCTCGCTATCCCAGGTCGAGCCCGTCGAAGCGGGTCAGAATCTTTTCGATCCGGGTGCGAATCTCGTTACGTTCAGTTTCTTGCTGTCGGCGCTCGCTATCGAGCTGCTTGATCTGCGCGTTGGCTTCCGCGCAGCGCCGTTCACTTTCCGCCAATTGTTGTGCCAGTTTTTCGTTTTCCAGCCGTAACTGATTGATCCGGGTCACCGAGGCCTGGATACGGTCATCGAGCTGTTTCAACACGTCAATCGCCATCGGTGTAATTCCCCCATCACTTTAATTTTCGATAAATAATGCTGTCAAGCTGCATAAGAGCCGCTGGCGCTCTGGGTTGTGGATTCTTCGCTCTCGAACAACGCTTCCACAAATTCATGGGCGTCGAAGGGTCTCAAATCCTCGACCCTTTCCCCCACCCCCACAAATCGGACCGGCAGCTTCATCCGCTCGGCCACCGCCACGATCACCCCTCCTTTCGCCGTACTGTCGAGCTTCGCCAGGACCACACCCGTAAGCGACACCGCGTCCTTGAAGACCTGGGCCTGGCTGAGCGCGTTCTGACCCGTGGTCGCATCCAGCACCAGCCAGGTTTCATGCGGCGCGCCGGGCAGATTCCGTCCCACTACGCGGGCGATCTTCTTCAATTCCTCCATCAGGTTGCTCTTGGTTTGAAGCCTTCCGGCCGTATCAATCAGCACCGTCTTGACCTTGCGCGCACGCGCCGCCGCCACCGCGTCGAAAGCGATCGCCGCGGGATCGGAGCCTTGTTTCTGCTTGATAATTTCCGCCCCGACCCGGTTACACCAAACCTCGAGCTGATCGATTGCGGCGGCCCGAAAGGTATCGGCCGCAGCGACGATTACCGCGCCGCGCTCCGCCTTGAACATCGCGGCGAGCTTGGCGATCGTGGTCGTCTTACCGACCCCGTTCACCCCGGCGAGCATCACTACCAACGGCTCGTCGCCCGAATCCGCCATCGGACGCTCGACCGCGGTGAGAATCCGTTCGATTTCACTTTTTAGGGTTTCGCGAATCATATCCGGGCGTGCGTCGTTCTTCAGTCGTTCTCGCACCGCCTGCATGATTCGGCTGCTCGCCTCGACTCCGACGTCGGCGCCGATCAGCGCCTCCTCGAGCTGCTCGTACATCTGCTCGAGCTGCGCGCCGCCGCCGAGCGCGGCACGCAGCCGAGCCATGAAAGCCTCACGGGTCTTCCTGAGCCCGAAACCGATTCGCCGCGCCGCAAGAGGAGCCTGAGGCGGCGCGGGCGCCGGCTCAGGCTCCTCCTCCTGCGCCACAAGCACCTCGGCCGTGGCCTCGGCTTCGCCTCGGTCGGGCGCTGCCTCGGCCTCGGCACCAGCCGCAGCCGGAAGCGGCGCCGCCTGCGGCGTCGCTTCCGGCTGCGGCTCGATCTCCCCGGCGGAGCGTGCCTCTGCCGGAGACTCGGGCGGCGTGACCCCAGCTTCCGGTCGGGGGGACGGCGCCCATGATAGGCGAGACGCCCGACGGCCGCGTTCGGCTGCGGGCTTAACCGTAACCGTCCCGGACGGGGACGGGCGGCGTTTGCGATCGCTCATCTCGATCAGCAGCGCCAGAGCGAGCAGGCCGAACTGGATCCCCGCCGCCATCATGAGCAGCACAGCTATGTGATAGGAGGGCACTTCAAGTCTCTTCTTGCGATTACCTGTCCCGGGCAGGAGCCAATGCGAATGCGAGACGCCCGCGCACTGAACTCGGCGCCTTCGAGGATAACAGGGGCATTATCGATGGGAAACCGCAGGGCGGGTTTCGTGCCCACAAACCACGCTCAGGTGATTCTGTTGCTCAACCGGCGCGCAGCGCGCCAGTGCGCCATCCGATCAGTTGCGGGTCTTGTCAGTTGGGCTTCCTGGCGCAGACGCTCTCGACCTGATCCTTGACCTGTTCGGGACTCATCTCGGGATGGGCGTAGATAAAATCGATATAGCCGCTCAGGTACTCCTGTACCTTGCCGTTGGCGCCCGCCGTGCTCATGCTGTTCATCAGGCGCTCTTTGCTGATCCCCTGGTCACGCAGCGCCACGAGTTGAGAAACCGCGCTGCCCAGATTCGAGCACAACTCCCGCGGCACCTGCCGGGGCTGGCTGTCCAGGGACGATTGCGGACCGGACGATTGATTCCCGGGCTCCACCTGCTCCCATTGCGCTGCGGCATCCGGGTCGTCAGCCACGCCTGGTACGCTCCAGCAGGCTATCGCCAGAGCCACCAGCATCGCGATCATGACGCAGCGGCGTGGCATCGAGATTCCCCCCGGTCCGTACGACGCCGGACCCGGTTCAGGCGGCGCGCGAGATGCGCATCGAGATCACCTTCGAGATACCCGGGCGATCCATCGTGACGCCGTGCACCTGGTCGGCACGCTGCATGGTGCGCTGGTTATGGGTGATCACGATAAACTGCGAACGTTCCTTGAACTCCTCGACGATGGTGGCGAAGGCCGCGATACTGAACTCGTCCAGCGGCGCGTCGACCTCGTCCATCACGCAGAAGGGGCTCGGATTGAGCAGGAACAGCGAGAACATCAGGGCCATCGCGGAGAGCGCCTTCTCGCCGCCCGAAAGCAACGCCAGTTCGCGGACCTTCTTGCCCGGCGGCTGGATCAGGATGTTGACGCCGGCTTCGAGCAGGTCGCCGCTGCCGTCGAGTTCCAGATGGCCCTGCCCGCCGCGCATCAGCTTGGGGAACAGCGCGGAGAAGTTGCGCGCGGCGCCCTCAAAGGTTTCAGCGAAGCGCCGGCGCGCCTCGCGATTGAGCCGCGCGATGGTCTGGGTCAAATCCTCGAGCGCGGCATCGAGATCGGCCTTTTCGGCGTTGAGGGTCGCGGCGCGTTCCCCGAGCTCCAGCACCTCGCTCTCGGCGGCCAGGTTCACCTCACCGATTCGTTCGGCCCGGGCCCGCAGCTCGGTTATCCGCTGCTCATCTTCTTCGGCGTTACGCGCGGCGAGAGCGGCTTCCATCTGATCCGCGACCGCGGCGAACGGCGCGAGGAATTTCTCGACGAAGCTCCGCTCCAGCTCCTCGCTGAGCGCGCTGGCCCGCTCCTTGTGCAGGCCGCACTCGACGGCTTCCTGCTCCAGGCGCGAGAGCCGCTCGCGGGCCTCGTCGAGGCGCGCGCGGCACTGGCCGGCGATACCCTCGCAATCCTCGACCGTTTCGCGCAGGCGCGCGATTTCGGATCCGAGCTCCACTTCGCGCTGACGATTCTGCGCGTCCTGCACCGCGAGCTTCTCGAGCTCGCCTTCGAACTCGATTTTTTCGATCGCGAGGCGCGCGAGCGAAGCCTGGTCGGCCGCGGTCTGCGCCTCGAGCTCGGCGGTGAGCTGCCTGAGATGGCGCAGCTCCTGTTCGAGCGCCTTCAAAGTCGCGCGCCGCGCCTCGACGCGTGCGGCGGTCTCGCCAAGCGCCTGCTCGACCTCTTCGGCGGCGGCCTTGTTGGCGGCCAGCTCTTCGCGCAGCGCCGCCAGGTCGGCGCGCGATTTCTGCTCGGCGATCGCGAGCTCTTCGAGCCGCATATTCGAGGCCGCTACGGTCTCGCCGATTTCGCCCAGGCGCCGGACCGCATCGGAGCGCCGCGCATCGGCCAGCGCGGCCTGATTTTCGATCCGGGCCAGCGCCTTGCGCGCCTCGTCGACGGCGCGTTCGTGCACGGCGCCGGCACCGCGGGCCTCCCCGAGCTCGCTTTCAAGCCGGGCACGTTCGGCGCGCCGATCCGCAAGTTCCTGCTCGGCGGCCGCATGCGTGCGCGCCGCTTCATCGAGCGCGCCGCGCGCCTCGTCGATCGAAAGCGCCGATTCCGCGTCGATTTCGGAGAGCGAGTGGTCGGCGATGCTGCCGCCGCTGATGATCCGGCCGGGATGGACCAGGTCGCCGTCGCGCGTGACGAAGACGGTCCCATGGCCGTTAAGGTTCGCGGCGTCCAGCGCGGCGGAGACACTGTCCGCGACCATCACATGGCCCAGCAGGGCCTCGGCGGTGGCGGCGAAGCGCGGTTCGACGTCGAGCATGTCGACCAGGCGGCCGGCGATTCCAGGCGCGTCGATCCGTTCGGCGGGCGTACCGGGCGCCGCTTCGGGCACGAAGCTCAAACGGCCAGCCTGTTGCTCCTTCAGGATGTCGATCGCTTTGACGGCGAAGTGTGGCGAGTCGACCACCACGGCCTCGAGCTGCTCGCCCATCACGGCGCGCAACGCCGGCTCGAGCGCCGCGGGCGCCCTCAGCACCTCGAGCAGCGCTGGCGGATCGCTGGCGGGACGATCGCCATTGAGCGATTCGAGCACGCCCCGCAAGCGCGTCGCTACCGGACCCTGCCTGCGCCGCGCCTCGCGCCGCTCGGCGGCCTTGAGCGCATCGCCCGCCGATGAAAGCCGGGCGCCGGCCCGTTCCATCGCGCTGCGCGATTCGATTTCGCGATCGGTCGCCTCGGCGCGCGTCCGCTCGACTTCGGAGAGGCGGGCGCGGGCCGTCTCCAGGGCACTCTCGGCGGCGCGCAAGTCCTGCTGCGCGCCGCTCAAAGCGGCGGCGAAATCAGCTATCGCGGGAGCCGCGGAGAAGGAATCGCCGGGCGGGTGATTGCTGAGCCGCTCGTCCAGCTCGGCCCGCTCGCCGCTTAAGTCGGCGAGCCGGCCGCGAATCACCGCGGCCTCGCGCACCAGCTCCGATAGATCGTCCTTGAGCTCTTCGCCGCGGCGCTCGACGCTCCGCAGATCGGCGCGCGAGCGCTCGTGGCGGCGCTTGAGCTCATCGAGCGCCGCCTCCGAACCGTCATCGGCGCGGAATTCGCGGGCGAGCCGCGCCCCATAGTGCGCGCGGCTCGCTCGCGAGACGGTGGCCTTCGCTTCGAGCTCGTCCAGCCGCCCGCGCAGCGCCGGCTCCTCCTGGTTCACCGCCGCCAGGCGGCGAACCAGGAACTCGCGCGCCCGCGCGCGATCGGCGCCGCTCGCCCGCAGATTGTCGAACTCACGCACGGCGGCGTTGAGTCGCTCGCGCTCGGCGGCGAGCGCGTCAGCCGCGGCGCGCACCTGATTTTCGAACTCACCGGCCGCGAGGCGCACGGTCTGCGCCTCGGCCCGCAGCTCCGACTCGCGCCCTGAAAAACGCGCCAGTTCGGAGCGCTCATGGAGCAGCCGGCGCGCGGCGGCAAGACGTTCGAGTTCATTGAGCTCGCCGCGGATGACCCGATAGGTCTCGGCCTTTTTCGCCTGGCGGCGGGAATAGTTGAGCTGGCGCTCAATCTCGGCCAGCACATCGTTGACCCGGCTCAGGTTTTCGCGCACGCGCTCGAGCTTGCGCTCGCTCATCTCGCGGCGCCCCTTGAAGAGCCCCAGCCCCGCGGCTTCCTCGATAAGCGCGCGGATTTCGGCCGGCTTGGCCTGGATTATCTCCTCGACCCGCCCCTGCTCGACCAGCGCGTAGCCGCGGCTATGGATGCCGGCGGCCATGAAGAACTCGGCGATGTCCTTCAGGCGGCAGGGAATTTTGTTGATCAGATATTCGGAGTCGCCCGAGCGGTAGGCCCGGCGCGTGACGCAGATTTCGCTGAGTTTGGCATAGGGCTCGGGCAGGATGTCGTCTTCGGCCTCGAGCGTAAGCGATACCTCGGCCATCCCGGCCGCCGGATTGTGCTCGTTGCCGGCGTAAATCAGGTCCTCGATGCTTTTGCCGCGCAGCCGCGTCGGCGCTTGCTCACCGAGCACCCAGCGGATGGCGTCCATGACGTTGGACTTGCCGCAGCCATTGGGCCCGACCACCGCCGTGATACCGGGCGAGAAGCCTATCAGCGTGGGATCAAGAAAGGATTTGAAGCCTACGAGTTCCAGGCTCTTAAGACGCATATACCGCCCTCACCTCCGCCCCTCAGCATCCACCCCGCGAGCCCTGCCTGAGTACCCTAAAGGTATCCGACAATAGGGCGGGAGGGTCAAGACGTCGGCCGGTATAATGTGGGTTTATAGCGCCCCATACCCCAACTAATTGTGGCCGGCCGCCGACCACTGGCGCCCGGGCGACCCTATTCGGCCAGCAGTTCGGTGTTCCAGTAGGCGCTGTCGACGGCGCTCAAAAACGGCATCCACTCCTGATAGCGCCTGAGGCTGAACATATCGGCTGAAAATGGCGTCCATTCGGGGCGCCGCGGCCGGCGAATCAGGACCATGCGCGCCTCTTCCGGCGTGCGCCCGCCCTTGCGCCGATTGCAGCTATGGCATGAGCAGACGATATTTTCCCAGGTCGAGAGACCGCCGCGCGAGCGCGGGATGACGTGGTCGAGGTTGAGCTCCGTGCGCGGCAGGCGCTGGCCGCAGTATTGGCAGCCATTGCCGTCGCGGGCGAAGATATTGAAGCGCGAGAAGCGGACGTGGCGGCGCGGCACGCGCTCGTAGGCCGAGAGCAGCAGCACGCGCGGCACGCGGATAAAACCGTCGACGATCCCGAGGCGCTCATGATGCATTTCAATCGACAGATGGCGCCAGCTCTCGAAATCGAATGTGCGGTACTGCTCGTCGACGGCGCGGGCCACCCCCTGGTAGAGCAGGGCGAAGGCGCGCTTGACGGAGGTGATGTGAACCGGCAGATAGGACCGGTTCAGCACCAGTACCCGGCTGTTGAGGAGCGCACCCCCCGGCGCTCGCAAAGCGCTGTCAGCCGCAATCGACATTCGAAAACCAGTAGCTTGCGGAAAGCGGGCAAGTCAAGGTGGATAGCCGGGCGCCGAGATTACGTTCGCATTAAGGAAAACCGCCCGTTTCTCACCTTGCGCCCGCCGACCTGCCTCCGTATGATCGGTGCAGGATGCGCAGGAGTTGAGGAGCAACGTTACTCAGCCGATATCATCGAGGTCTTCCGCTGAACCGCGGCGGGTCTGAATCAGGCTCCCAATCCGCACCGCCCGCCCGACCATCCGGCCTCTGTCAACCTGGCCCCCCACAACCCGGCCCCCCGCACTGGATCGCAGCCCTGTGAAACGTGAAATCATAATCAACGCCGCCGCGCTCGAAGTGCGGGCGGCGCTGCTCGAAGACGGGCAGCTCACCGAATTCTACCTCGAACGCAATACCCGCACCGGACTGGTCGGCAATATCTACAAGGGCAAGGTCACCCGGGTATTGCCGGGGATGCAGGCGGCATTCGTCGATATCGGACTCGAAAAGGCCGGCTTTCTCCACGTCTCGGACTTCCATGACGCCGCCGAGGCATTCGACACCATGGCCGAGGTGGCGGGCGAGGATATCGAACTGGAGCCGGTCGGCGAGGAGGCGGCGGAGACTTCGGAGGCGAAGTCCGACGGCGCCGAAGCAAGCACGGCCGAGGCGAGTGAGAACGGCGGCGCCCCGGCCTCCGGGCGCGGCCGGCGCCGGGGCCATCGCAGCGGCGTCAAGCGCAATCACCTGCCGATCGAGCAGCAGTTGCGCCGCAACCAGGAGATAATCGTCCAGATTGCGAAGGAGCCGATGGGCACCAAGGGGGCGCGGCTCACCTCGTCGATCTCGATTCCCGGCCGCCACCTGGTCTACACGCCGACCAACCCGCACACCGGAATCTCGCGCCGGATCGAGAGCGCCGAGGAGCGCAAGCGACTGCGCGAAGTGGTCAACGAGCTGCGCCCGCCGCAGGGCGGGTTCATCGTGCGCACCGCGTGCGAGGGCGTCAGCAAACGCGACATTCAGCGCGACATCTCGTTTCTGACCAAGCTTTGGGCTTCGATCCAGAAGAAGAGTGAAACCAGCGGACCGGCCACCGTGCTCTACAGCGATCTCGACCTGGCGCTGCGCACGGTGCGCGATCTGTTCTCGAGCGACGTCGACAAACTCTGGTGCGACGACCCGGCGACCTGCCAGCGAATCGGCGAGTTCGTGCAGACCTACATGCCGCGGCTGCGCTCGCACCTGGCGCGCTACGAAAAGACCGAGCCGATTTTCGATTCCTTCAATCTCGAGGATCAGATCGAACGCGCGCTCGACCGCAAGGTATGGCTCAAGTCGGGCGGCTACCTGGTCTTCGATCAGGCCGAGGCGCTGACCGCGATCGACGTCAACACCGGCCGCTTCGTCGGCAAGCGCAGCCAGCAGGAGACGGTGCTCAAGACCAACCTCGAAGCGGTCGACGAGGTCGTGCGCCAGCTGCGGCTGCGCAATATCGGCGGGATTATCATCGTCGATTTCATCGACATGGAGCGCGAGACCGATCGCAAGCGGGTCAGCGACGCGCTCAGCCAGGCGCTAAAGCGCGACAAGGCGCGCACCTCGGCGCTCAAGATTTCCGAGCTCGGGCTGGTCCAGATGACCCGCAAGCGCACGCGCGAGAGCCTCGAGGAGCTGCTCACCACCACCTGCGCCCATTGCCAGGGACGCGGCCTGGTCAAGTCGACGCCGACGCTGGCGGCCGAAGTGATGCGCGCGCTCTATCGCGAGGCGGCGCGCCGCGCTCACGACGAGATGCTGCTGGTCAGGGTCAATCCCGATATCGCGCACTATCTCTATGACTACGGTGCCCGCGACCTTGAGACGCTGGAGCAGCGCCTCTCGGTCAAGATCGTGCTGCGGCCCAAGGACGGGCTGAGCCCCGGCGCCTTCGAGCTCGAACTCGCGACCGCCGCCGCCTGAGCTTCTCAACGCGCCTCGGCGCCCGCCGCCGCCGCGATCGCCGCGGCGCTCTGCAACTGCCCGAAATGAATCCGGCCGAGGTCGAACTCCTCGAGCGCCTTGCCCAGCGAGTTGAGCGCCGATTTGTAGGACGGCAGGCTCTTGCGCGCGCGGCTCAGCGGATTGCATCGCGCGACGATGAAATTCTTCAGATAGGGATGGGTCAGGCCGCGCTTTTTGCCACGCGCCACCAGCGCGTTCAGCAGCTCGTCGGCATGTTCGAGCTGTGCGGCGCGCTCCGCGCGCTCCTCTAGTGCAACGCGCAGTCCCTGGTTGAGGAAGTTGTCGACCCGGCTCACCAGCGGGACGTAGACGCCGCCGGAAAAACGCGGCTTGCGCTCGTACATCAAGCCGAGCGTGATGAAGTGCGCGCGCTCGAACTCGAACGCGAAGCTCTTCTCGATCGCGGCGGGCGCCTGCGCCAATCGCCCGCGGAACATCCGGATCACCTCGAACGCCTTGTCGCGCAGGTTGTGGGTCTTCTCGGTGTTGAGCGCGAGTATCTGGTACGCAACGCCGGTTTCCGGCACCAATATCGCCGGGATCATCTTCGCGCCGGCCTTGGCCGCGGCGGCGCGCCGATGGTTTCCGTTGGGCGTCCAGTACTCGCCGTCTTCGGTCCGGACCGCGACCACCGGCTCGGTATAGCGGTCGAGTTTCTTCATCACTTCGACCAGGCGCTTTAGGTGCGTGGGCGAAAGGTCGCGCTGGAACGGGGTTGGCTTGAGCGTGGCGAGCGGCAGCATCGCGAACAACTGCCAATGGCCGCCGATCGGTTCCTGGTAAACCGCCAGCACCGCACCGCCGTCGGCTGCGACCTGCTCGGCCAGATGCTCGAGCGCCGCCGGCACCCTGGCGTCCTTCGGAAAGACCGCCCCTGTTGCGATTGCCATGCGAGTCTCTTAGCAGGGTGTTGAGAAACACTGGAAACGCAATTTTCCCGCGACCAAGCACGCAACACAATTCCGCTGCGCAATCAAAGCGATCGCACCGCTCCCTTGCCGCCCGATCGGACCCCGGACTCACTCGCCCTTGAACTTCGGTTTGCGCTTGTCGACGAATGAAGCGACGCCTTCGGCGAAATCCGCCGACGAGCGGAGCCGTCCGTAGGCCTGCCCCTCAAGCTCGATACCGACGTGCAGCGGCGCGTCCTGCGCGCCATTGAGCACCTGCTTGAGCGTGCGCTGGGCAAGGGGCGAGAACTGCCGCAGCTCATCGGCCAGACTGTCGGTCGCAGGCTCAAGCTGATCGTCGGGAACCACGGCGAGCGCGATGCCCCATTCGTAAGCCTGGCGTCCGGGGATGCGCCGCGAGCGCATCACGAGGTCCTTGGCGCGGCCCACGCCCACCATCTTGAGCAGGCGCACCGAGCCGCCCGAGCCG
>JBGPMT010000066.1:0-11778 GCA_041487135.1 Binataceae bacterium (SeqCode)
CCCAGCAGCCTCAGCGCGACCTACGTCGTGACGGGCGGGACCGGGCGCTTCGCGATTTCGGTCGGTTCCGGAAACTTCACGCAAAGCAATTTCATTATCGGTGATGACTATGCGAAGCGTCAGACGAAAGTGTCTGGCACGGTTACCAGCGGTCCTGCCGGAATCGTCCGTTTCGACGGAGTCCTGACGGCCAAGAAAGTCTCCTCCGTCAAGCCGTAGGGCTGGCGCCGGAGCAGCATCGCGCGGTTTATCCAATGATCTTCTCGCAAAGAGCCATCAGCGTGCTTGCGGCAGCCGCGCTGGCCGTCCTGCTCGGCTCAGCGGCGGCGCGCGCACAGGCGGTGGGTCCCTCGCCCGTCCCCGGGCAGACCTTGTTTCTGTTCTCGTTCATCGGTTCGGGGCCCTCGACAGTCATGTGTGATGAGTTGGGGAATTGCACCTCGACCTTCGATGGTATCGCCAACGGCAGCGCCATCGGCCTGAAAGCGGCGGTCTCGTCAAGCTTCAGCTGGAACACCGACAGCGGCGGCATCGTGAGCGCCGGGAACATCTGTTTCGTGGCGGCGGGCACCGGAACGGTGACGACCAAGCGCAAGGGCCAGTTGAATTTTGCGCAGGTCGGTCTGCTGTGCGGCCCGCTCGAGGGTTTTTCGCCGGCTGATTTCAACGGCAGTTTCCTGGTCACCGGCGGAACCGGAAAATTTGCGGCCTCGATTGGCGGCGGCGGCGCGACCGCCAGCAGCGATTCCGAGGGATTCGTGCTGCTGTTCGCCGAGGGCTCGCTCACCTGGAAGGGCAAGGCGCCGCCGGCCGGCTGACGGTTTGCCTGACGCAACGGCGCCCCGGCCCTGGAAAACTGCGCCAGGCAGAAGTCTGCGCCAGCTTTTTCTTGGCGGCTTATGACCGCCGAATAGTCGTTCACGATTGTCCCGCAAATTTCGAGTAGCACCCCGCGCCTATCCCGGCGCCATCTGGACGTTTGTCCGCCAATTAGGGTACGCCGGACACCATGACGACCACCGAGCAGCCGCCCGCGGCGGCGGGTCTCTCGAGCGTGGAGGCAGCGGCGCGACTGGTCCGTTTTGGGCCGAATTCGATGGTCCCCGGCTCCCGCTTCGCGCGCCTTGGCGAACTGCTCGGTACGCTCCTCGATCCGATGGCGATGATGCTGCTGGTCGCGGCTGGCATCTACCTGGCGCTGGGCGAGCGGCGCGACGCGACGATACTCGCCGTCGCCGCCCTGGCGGTGTTCGCCGTCGACGTGATGATGGAGGTGCGCTCGCGCCGCGCGCTGCGCGCATTGGCGGGCGCAGTTAGGCCGCGTACCCGCGTGATCCGTGACGGGCGCGAAGCCGAGATCGTGACCGAGACGCTGGTCCCCGGCGACGTCATCGTGATCGGCGAAGGCGACGTGGTTCACGCCGACGGTGTGGTGCGATGGGCGGCGAACCTGGCGATGGACGAATCGCCGCTGACCGGCGAAGCCGAGCCGCGCGAGAAGGAAGCATATGCCGGACCGATCGGCGGCGCGCGCGACGGCCGCCATCTGCTGTTGGCTGGATCGACCGTGGTCGCCGGGCACGGCTACGGCGAAATCGTTGCCACGGGCATGCGCACGCGTTACGGCGAAATCGCACGCCTGGTCGCCGCGGCGCCGCTGGAGCCGCCGCCGCTCCAGCGCAAGATCGCGCGGGCGGCGCGCCGGCTGCTGACAGTTGCGGCGCTGGTGGCGGTCGCGATCTTCATTCTCCGCTGGCGCGGCGGCGGAACTTCGCCCGCGCAAGCGTTTCTATATGCGATCACAGTCGCGATCTCGGCGGTGCCGGAGGAGTTTCCGCTGGTTTTCACGCTCTTCCTTACGCTCGGCGCGTTGCGGCTGGCGCGCCGTGGGGTGCTGGTGCGGCGCCTGGCGGCGATCGAAACGCTCGGCTCGACCACCGTGATCTGCCTCGACAAGACCGGAACGCTTACGCATGGCAGCTACCAGCTGGATCATCACCGCCCGACCCGCGAATCGATAAGCGAGCGGGAGCTGCTCGAGGCCGCGGCGCTCGCGTGCGAGCAGCGCGCGGCTGATCCGCTCGAGCGGGCGATCCTCGCCCACTGCCGGGAGCATGGCGTGGACGCCGATGCGGTTCATGAGCGATGGCGGCTGGCGATCGACTATCCGTTTGAAGTCGCCGGCAAACATATGTCGCACGTCTGGATGCCGAAATCCGGGTCCGCGGACGACGGCGCGCGAATCGTCGCCAAGGGCGCGCTCGAGGGACTCCTCGCGCACTGCGCGCTCGAAGACGGCGAACGCCAACGAATCGAGGCGGCCAACGCGGAGCTTGCGAATCGCGGCATGCGCGTGCTGGCGGTTGCCGGCCGCTTTGCCGGCGGGAGCGGCGCGGGGGCGGGTGAATTCAACGGCGATCGCGAGCACGACGAGCGCGGCCTGCTGCTCTACGGCCTGCTCGGTTTTGTCGATCCGATCCGGCCCGAGGCGCGGCGGACGGTTGCCGAATGCGCGCGCGCCGGAATCCGAGTAAAGCTGATCACCGGCGACCATCCACTGACCGCTCACGCGATCGCCGAGGCCGCCGGGATAGCGCATGACGACGACCTGATTCTGACCGGTGAGGATCTCGCACGGCTCGCTCCTGACGAGCTGGCGCGCGCCGCCGCGAAGGCCGCGATCTTTGCCCGCGTGCGGCCCGAGGACAAGTACGCGATCGTCGACGCGCTAATGCGGGCCGGCGAAATCGTCGCGATGACGGGCGACGGGATCAACGACGCGCCGGCGCTCAGCCGCGCCAGCATCGGCATCGCGATGGGCCGGCGCGGCACCGAAGTCGCGCGGGCCGCCGCTTCCCTGGTGCTGCTCCACGACGATCTCGGCGCGCTGGCCGCGACGATTCGCGAGGGACGGCGCGTATTCGCGAATCTCCAGCGCGCCTTTCTCTATTTGATCGGGTTCAAGGTGATGGTGATAAGCCTCGCGATTTTCGCGCCCCTGCTGGGGCTGCCGATTCTGCTGATGCTCGTACAGTTGGTCTGGCTCGAGCTGATTGTGCATCCGGTCTCAGCCGTCGCCTTTGAGTCCGACCCCGGTCCGGAATCCCTGATGGACCAGCCGCCGCGCGATCCCGGAGCGCCGCTGGTCGCAGCGGGCGCGGCGCTGCGATCGGTCCTGTCCGGCGCGTTCCTCGCCACCGGCGCGCTGGCGATCTACGCCACGCGGCTTTCCGGCGGCGGTCCGTATGCGCGCGGCGTCGCGATGGCAGTCGTGGTCGGCGGGAGTCTTGCGATGGTCTGGGCCGAGCTTGCCGGCGGCGAGCCGTGGTGGCGCGCAAGCGTGCCGCGTGCGCCCCGTTTCTGGGCGGTGGTGGCGATGGTCGCCGCCAGCGTGCCGATTTGCATGACCGTACCAACGCTCGCCAGCGTGCTGCAGATGCGCCCGATCAACCCGCGAGACTGGTTGCTCGCCGCGGCCATCGTGATCGGCGCAACCGGATGGCGCGCCTTCGGTACGCGATGGTATACAGCACGGCCCTGAACGCGGGTGGGTCATTCGTCCTTCGACAACTTGCCACGGCGAAGAATTCCACCGAGTCAGGGATGATAGCGATATGAGATCGTCACCCTTGTATATCGCCACCGCAGCCGCCGCGATCGTGACCGCCTGCATCCCCGGATGCCGGCCACAGGCGCCGGTCGCCCCGTCGGCCATCGACCCGGTACGGACGCAGGTAATCGTCTTCAATCCGCCAGTGCCTGCCGAGGTCGAAGACGGCGGCCGATGCTGGACCGACTCGATCGCGGTGAACCGGCCGGGCGCATGGCGATGCATGCGCGAGAATTTCATCTACGACCCGTGTTTCGAGGTCAGCGGCCAGGCCCGGCAGGTGGTCTGCGGCGCCGACCCCGCCAAGGGCGATCGCGGCTTTCTCCTCAAGCTTACTGAACCGCTTCCGGCCCCCGCCTCGTCCGGCGACAGGTCCGCGCAACCCTGGCTCATCGAGCTTGCGGACGGATCGATCTGCCAGGCGGCGACCGGCACGATGGCCGCGATCGAGGGCGAGTCGGTTCGTTATCCGTGCTCCGGCCCCAGGCCGGAGGCCGGAGCGCAGCCGATCTACACGGGGCTGCTGGGTACGATGTATCCGGGCAAGGTGTGGACCGCCGACAAGGTGTGGTTCACCGTCGCCCCGACCGACGCAAGCCTCCCGTTCAAGCTGCTGAAGCGTGAAACGGTTGCGATTCGCCGCCTGTGGGAATGACCGCTAATCGAGGCTGTCGTCGATTCGCGCGCTGCCTGTCACGTTGCGCGCGGTGCTGACGTAGCTCAGGATGTGACGCCGGAGTTCCGACTGGATCTCGTCGATCGAGCCGCGCGCGTCGATGCTGATAAACCCGAACTCGTCGGCCAGCCGCTTGTACTCCTCGATAATCCGCCGCTGGTAACGCTGGAACGATTCGAAGATGTCGCTGCCGAGCGCCAGATGCATCCCGGACTCCCAGTAGTCCATGCCCTTTCCCTGCATGACGCGCGGGACCAGCGTCTCGACGTCGATATCGAGGTAGAAGACCAGGTCCGGAATCAGCGCCATCTGGAACAGTTCGCGCGACCAGGCCGGGTCCGCGCCCATCACCGTGTTGCGCGCGAAGGCGGTGTACATGTAGCGATCGGCGATGACGATAAATCCGGCCCGCAGGGCCGGCAGGATCTCATGCTCGAGGCGATCGGCGAAATCGGCCGCATAGAGCAGGCTGAAAGTCGTGACGGTCAGCTGATGGCCTGCTTTGGCCTCATTGATCGTTGCCGACAGCAGCGGCGAACGGGTCCATCCGGTATTGCTGACGGCGAAACCCTCGAGTTCCAGCCACGGCCGCAGCAACTCGATCTGCGTCGAGCGTCCGACCCCGTCGGTCCCCTCGATCACGATGAGATGGCCCGGAAGCGGCTTTTCCTCGAGGTAGGGCAGCCCGTGCCCGTACCAGCGCTTGCCGTTATTGCCGGAGTGATTGTTCATGATCGCTGCGGGCGCGTGGACGTGGGTAGTCGCGCAGCACCTCCTGCACCATCTTGCGGAACAGGCGCTGCTGCGCCGGAATTTCGCCGGTCGCGTCGATGGCCCGGAGCCCGTACTCGCCGGCGAGCTGATCGTAGATCTCGAGCACCCGGCTCTGGAACAGGCGGAAACTCTCCACCGGTTCGGCGGACAGCCCGACATCCATCCCGGCCTCGTGATACTTGAGCTTCGCGCGGCCGGAGAGCAGCCGTTCGAGCGAGACCTCGATCGGCACGCGGAAGTAGAGCGTCAGGTCGGGCCGCGGCGCGAAGTTGTAGACCGACCGAACCCAGTGCGGATGCACTCCGCGCGCGACGTCGCGGGCAAAGGCGGTGTAGACGTAGCGATCCGCCAGCACGATCATTCCGCCCTTGAGCGGCGGCAAAATCTGATAGGTGAAGCGATCGGCGAAGTCGACCGCGTGCAGCAGGCTGAAGGTCGTCGGCGTGAGCAGGTTTTTGCGCTTGCCGCGGCGCATCGCGTTGCGCACCAGGCGCGAGGAGTTCCACTCCGTGAAGTAGACCGGGTAGCCGCGCGCGCGCAGCCATCGCGCGACCAACTGCAATTGCGTCGACTTGCCCGAGCCGTCGATTCCTTCCACCGCGATGAGCCGGCCCGGATAAGGATGCGGCGAATTCAGCAGGCTCTGCTGAGCTCGGCTCTGCGCAATCGAGGCATGGGCGCCGTCGCGTGGATTGTTGGGCTGGTTGTATTCAGGGGGTGGCGAGATGTTGCTGTCGGATCCATTGTGGTCGAACGTAGACATAGCCTGACCGACCCCCCGACCTCCCGTCCTGAACTGCGAAATGTCAGATCAAATGTAAACCATAGCACGGTGGTTGCCGTCTAGCCGCTGGTCTATTCTTTGATGAACAGGCCTCAAGATTGTTTGCAAACGCCGTTCTGATGACTGCGATTTCAAAGCGTTTACGACCGCTGCCGCCGTCGGCGCCGCTCCCATGCGCGCCTGGCTTTCCGCCCGATGCCCGATAGCCAGACAACCGCGCAGCGTATCGAAGCCCGGCTCGCCCCCGCCTTCGAGCCGACCCATAAATGGCTGATCGCGGTCGCGGTGATGCTCGGCGCGACGCTCGAGATCCTCGACAGCTCGATCGTCAACGTCTCGCTGCCGCATATGCAGGGTACCTTCTCGGCCAGCGTCGATCAGATCGCATGGGTGCTCACCAGCTACCTGGTCGCCGCCGGCATCATGATCCCGATGACCGGGTGGATCTCGTCGCGCTTCGGGCGCAAACGCTACTTCCTGGCTTCGATGACCGGGTTCGTGATCGCCTCGGTGATGTGCGGGGCGGCGCAATCGCTCGACCAGCTCGTGGTCTTCCGGCTGCTGCAGGGTTTCGCCGGCGCCGCGATGATCCCGTCGTCGCAGGCGATCCTGATGGAAACCTTTCCGCCCAACGAGCAGCAGATGGCGATGGCGGTATGGGGAATCGGGCTGCAGCTCGCGCCGATCGCCGGTCCCACGGTCGGCGGCTGGATCACCGACAACCTGAACTGGCGCTGGAATTTCTATATCAACGTCCCGGTCGGCATCATCGCGCTGGTCATGGCTTCGGCCTTCCTGCACGACCCGCCCTATCTGCGCCAGAAGCGCTCGAGCGGCCGCGTCGATTGGCCCGGGATCGTCCTGCTGGTGCTCGGCATCGGCCTGCTCGAGATCGTGGTCGATCGCGGCCAGCGCGCCGAATGGTTCGCGGCGCTATGGGTGCGCTACTTCAGCCTGGCTTCGATAGCCGCGCTGGCCATGATGACCATCCGCGAGCTGCGCTTCTCCGAGCCCATCATCGACCTCAGGATGCTCGCGATTCGCGACTTCCTGATCATGGTGGTCCTCGGCACCGTCAACATCGGCGCGCTCTATATCGTCAATCTCGTCAACCCGCTCTTTCTCCAGGAGCTGATGGGCTACACGGCCTGGAAAGCGGGGCTGCTGATGGTGCCGCGGGCCTTCGGCACCCTGGCCGGGATGCTGATAATCGGCCAGCTCGGCCGCAAGAATTACGACACGCGGCTGTTTTTGGGGCTGGGTTTCCTGGTCATCGCGCTCGGCTTCTATTGCGCCACCGGATGGGATTTGCAGGTCGATGCCTGGGGCGTCGCGTGGGTCACGATGATCCAGGGCTTCGGGATGGGCGTGGTCTTCCCGATCATGTCATCGACCGCGCTTGCCTGCGTGTCGCGCGAGCGGATGGGCTTCGCGGCCAGCATGTTCAACATGGTGCGCAATATCGGCGCTTCGATCAGCCTCTCGGCCGCGACCGACGTGCTGGTGAATCACGAGCAGATCCATCAGTCGCGCCTGGTCGAGCATTTCTCGGTCTTCGAGGCCTGGAAAATGAGCCAGCGGATGCCGCGCACGCCCGGCGCCCCCACCTTCCACTTTCTGTCCGAGATCGTCACCCATCAAAACCGTGGACTCGGCCAGGTCTACGCGATGATCCAGGCGCAGGCGGCGATGCTCGCCTTCAACGATATCTACCGGCTTCTCGCCTTCGCCATGCTGCTCATGGCGCCGTGGTTCCTGTTTCTGGGCCGGCGCAGAGCTGCCGGCGCTCCGGCCGGCCACTAGCTGCCCGGCGGGTCCTTCATGCGCGCCAGCACGCGCTCGAACTCTTCCAGCGTCGCGCGATCGAACAGCACCATCTCGACGCGCTTGAGCGAAGTCGGCCCGTTCAGATGATCGCGAATCGCGGCCAGCATCACTTCCGCGCAGCGCGCGACCGGAAATCCGGCCACGCCGGTGCCGATCGCCGGAAACGCGATCGATTCGAGCCGATGCTCCTCGGCGCGTCGCAGCGAGTTCTCGGTCGCCGCGCGCAGGTGCTCCTCGGTCGTGCGATTCCCCAGGCTCATGCTGGCGGCGTGGATCACATGGCGGGCCGCGAGCTGCCCACCGCCCGTGATGGCCGCCGCGCCGAGCGGGATGGTCCCGATGCGGTCGCATTCCTCCTGGATCGCGGGACCGCCCTTGCGCCGGATGGCGCCGGCCACTCCCGCGCCCAGGATCAGATCGTTATTCGCGGCATTCACGATCGCGTCCACGCGCGACTCCGTGATGTCGCCCTGACGGAGCAGAATCTTGGCGCGAAACGGCGAGCCCATGTCCGCCTCCTGCAAATCCCACAGCGCTGCGGCCGTGCTTCTGTTATTATTCCGCGTAGCGGATGTGTGAAGCCACCCGAAGGCCCGCTCCGGTCCGTCCCGCCTGGCCGCTCTCGCCACTGAGCGGGCTGATGTTGCTCGCGCTGTTTTGCGGCGCTGGTGGATGCCGTCCGGCCGCCGCGCTCCCGCCCGGCTATCTCCAGGTCGATATCGAAACCTCGCCGCTCTCGCTCGACCCGCGCCTCGGCACCGACGCGATGTCGAGCCGAATCGATGAGCTCCTGTTCGACTCGCTGGTGCGCCTCGACGAGCATCAGCGCCTGGTCGGCGATCTGGCCGGCTCGATCGAGCGGCCGACGCCGACCGAGCTGGTGTTCCATCTGCGGCCCGGCCTGCGCTTCTCCGACGGCCAGCCGCTCACGGCGCGCGACGTCAAATACAGCTACGAGTCGCTGCTCGCGCCGGGCTCGCTCTCGACCCGGGGCGCGATGTTCAGCGAACTGGCCGCGATCGCGGCGCCCGACGATGCGACGGTGGTGATGAGCACGCGCCGCCCCTACGCGCCGGCGCTCGAGATGGCGATGCTCGGCGTTGTTCCGTACGGTACGCCGGCCGCCGGACGCGGCACGCTCGGCGCGCCGCCCGGGTCGGGGCCGTTTGCGGTGCAGACCTTCGCCCGCGACGAGCAGATCGTCCTGCGGCGCAATCCTTATCGCCCGGCCGAGCCCGGGACGCCGCGCGGTATCGTGTTCAAAATTGTGCCCGACCCGACGGTGCGGGCGCTGGAGTTGGCCGAGGGCATCTGCGACCTCGCCGAGAACAATATCGAGCCCGACCTGCTCGGCTATCTCGGCCGCCAGCCGGCGCTCAAGATTGAGCGCTTTCCCGGCACCACCTACCAGTACCTCGCCTTCAACTTCCGCGATCCGCATCTTAAGGACCTGCGCGTGCGCCGCGCTATCGCCTACGCCCTGGACCGGCGCGCGATCGTCGACCAGATGCGCCATCGCACGGCGCGCGTCGCAAGCGGGATGCTGTCGCCGGAAAACGGCTACTATGCCGGCGACGTGACGCTCTATCCGTACGATCCGGCCAAATCCGAAGCGTTACTCGACCGGGCCGGCTATCGGCGCGGTGCCGACGGATGGCGCGGGCTGGAGTTCGTCTACAAAACCACGCCCGAAGGCGCGCGCCTGGCCGAGGCCTTCCAGGCGATGCTCCGGCGCGTCGGTATCCGGCTGCGAGTGCGGGTCAACGAGTTCGGAACCTTCTACGGCGATATCCAGCGCGGCAACTTCGACCTGATGTCACTGCAGTGGGTCGGGATCACCGATCCGCATCAATATCAGATGGTCTTCGACTCCAAGATGACGCCGCCGCGCGGGCTCAATCGCGGCGCCTACTCGAACCCCGAGATGGATCGGCTGGTCGAGGCCGGCGACGCGACCCTCGAGCCCGCGGCGCGCCGCGAGATCTATCGAAAAGTGCAGCAGCTCGCCGCGGCCGATCTGCCTTACCTTTCACTCTGGTGGCAGGACAACGTGGTGGTGATGAAGCGCGGGCTCGAAGGCTTCAAACCGTTTGCCAACGGCAGCCTGCGCTCGCTCGCCGGCCTGATGGTCGGGCCGCAGCCGCTGGCGGAGCGCGGGCCGTGAAAAACTACCTCGCGCGCCGTCTCCTGAGCCTGCTCCCGGTCGCGCTGGGCGTCGCGACCCTGACCTTCGCCCTGATCCATCTGATCCCCGGCGACCCGGTGGTGGCAATGCTCGGCGAGAACGCCTCGCCCACTGACATCGTCGGCCTGCGCCATCAACTCGGCCTCGATCGGCCGCTGTGGGATCAATACGGCGCGTTTCTCTATGGGCTCGCGCATGGTGATCTCGGGCGTTCGATCTCGACTCACGAACCGGTCGCGCGCCTGGTCGCCGAACGCTTTCCGGCCACCTTCGAGCTGGCCTTGGCCGGACTTCTGGTCGCAATCCTGATCGCCTTTCCGCTCGGCCTGGCGGCGGGCGCGAATCCCGGGCGTCCGATCGACCTGGGCGCGATGGGCTTCGCGATTCTCGGGGTGTCGGTTCCGCATATCTACCTCGGGCCGCTGCTGATGATCATCTTCTCGCTGGACCTGCGATGGCTCCCGCTCACCGGGCGCGGCGGCCTCGCCCATCTGGTTCTGCCGGCGCTGACGCTTGGCGCGGCGCTCGCGGCGATTCTTGCCCGCATGCTCCGGCAGAGCCTGGTCGCGGTCGCCGCCGCCGACTACATGCGCACCGCGGCGAGCAAGGGGCTGAGCCGCCGCGCTGCGCTCCTTCGCCATGGACTGCGCAACGCGCTCACTCCGGTCGTGACGCTGCTCGGCCTCCAGTTCGGCGCCCTGCTCACCGGCACGATCGTCACCGAGATGATCTTCTCATGGCCGGGACTCGGGCGGCTTCTGATGGGCGCGATCGGCGCGCGCGATTACCCGCTGGTCGAAGGCTGCGTGCTGACCTTTGCGCTCACCTATGTGGTCGTCAACCTGGTGACCGACCTGGCCTATGGGCTGATCGATCCCAGGATACGCGTGGGATGAAGCGCCGCGCACATAACACCTCGCTGATGCTTGGCGCGCCGCTGGTCGCCGCGCTGATACTCAGTGCCGTGTTTGGCCCGCTGCTGGTCGGCGCGAACCCCAACGCGATCGATCTCGCGCATACGCTGGCCGCTCCGAGTCCCGATCACTGGCTCGGATGCGATGCGCTCGGACGCGACATTCTCGCCCGGATTCTGTGGGGCGCGCGAATTTCGCTCGGCGTCTCGAGCGTCGTGATCGCGCTCTCGCTGACGACCGGCAGCCTCATCGGCGGCTTTGCCGCGCTGGCCGGCGGCCGGACCGACGAGGTCGTGATGCGCGCGGTCGACATCGTGCTCGCCTTCCCCGGCTTTCTGCTGGCGATCGCGCTGGCCGCGATCCTGGGGCCGGGACTGCCCGACCTGGTAATCGCGCTGGCGGCCATGGGATGGACCGGCTATGCGCGCTTGGTCCGCGGCGAGCTGCTGTCGCTGCGCGAGCGCGACTTCGCGCAGGCGGCCCGCGCGCTGGGCGCGCCGCCCACCCGCATCCTGTTTCGCCATCTGCTGCCCGCGCTCAGCGGACCGGTGATGGTGCAGGCAAGCTTCGGAATCGGTGGAATCATAATCGCCGAGGCGGCGCTTTCGTTTCTCGGTCTCGGGGTCCTGCCGCCGGCGCCAAGCTGGGGCAATATGCTGGATTCAGGGCGCGCCTTCCTGCTGGTCGCGCCGCATCTGACGACCGCGCCCGGAGTTGCGTTCGGGCTCGCCGTGCTCGGCTTCAACCTGCTGGGCGACGGCCTCGCCCAACTCGTCGAACCCTATCGGCGGTGATCTTTCGCGCCGCCGCGCTTCAAGGCCGCGAGCGACCGGCGATAGGGCGGCCGCGCCACGCCGCGCTCGGTGATGATGGCGCTGACCAGCTCGGCGGGCGTGACGTCGAAGGCGGGATTGAAGGTGCTTACGCCGCGCGGCGCGATCTGCCGGCCCGCGAACTCGGTCAGCTCCAGGCCGCTGCGCTCCTCGATCGGGATATCGTCGCCGTTGC
>JBGPMT010000067.1:0-11721 GCA_041487135.1 Binataceae bacterium (SeqCode)
ACGGTCGAACGCATCGCGACCTCGCTCAAGGAGACGCCGGGGGCGCTGATGCCGATCCTGCGGCAGGTGCAGGACGAACTCGGGTGGGTGCCGCCGGATAGCATCCCGTTGATCGCGGGGATTCTCAACCTCTCTCGCGCCGAAGTGCATGGCGTCGCGAGCTTCTATCATGATTTCCGCCCCCATCCGCCCGGCCGCTTCGTTATCCAGGTCTGCCGCGCCGAATCCTGCCAGGCGATGGGCGCCGGCGCGCTCGCCGAGCATATCCGGCGGCGGCTTGGAATCGGTTTCGGTGAGACCACGCGCGACCGGAGGTTCACACTCGAACCAGTCTATTGTCTGGGGAATTGTGCCTGCTCGCCGGCGATTGTGATGGCGGGCGAACTGATGGGGCGAGTGACCGCCGACCGCTTCGATCGCCTGGTCGCGAATCTCGACGGAAGCCGCCGATGAGCGTGCGCGTCTACATCCCGCGCGATTCCGGAGCGCTCTCGATGGGCGCAGAGGCGGTGGCCGGCGCGGTTGCCGCCGAGGCGCGCCGCCGCCGTGCGGACGTCGCGATCGTCCGCAACGGCTCGCGCGGACTCTATTGGCTGGAGCCGATGGTCGAGGTCGCTACGGAATCCGGGCGCGTCGCCTACGGCCCGGTTACGTCCGACGATGTCGGGTCATTGTTCGAGGCCGGATTCCTTGCCGGCGGAAAGCATCGGCTGGCCCTCGGCGCAACCGACGAGATCCCGTATCTCAAGCGCCAGGAGCGGCTGACCTTCGGGCGTGTAGGGATTGTCGATCCGCTCTCGCTCGATGACTACCTCGAGCACGGCGGCTATCGCGCACTCGAGCGCGCGCTTGAGCTCTCGGGTGCGCAGGTCGTCGAGGAGCTTAGCGCCTCCGGACTTCGTGGCCGCGGCGGCGCGGGCTTCCCGGCCGGGATCAAGTGGAAGACCACGCTGCAGACCGAGGCGAAGCGGAAATACATAGTATGCAACGCCGATGAAGGCGATTCAGGCACCTTCGCCGACCGGATGATCATGGAGGGCGACCCGTTCGTGCTGCTGGAGGGGATGACGATCGCGGGGATCGCCGTCGGCGCCACCCAGGGCTATATCTACCTGCGCTCGGAATACCCCCATGCGCTGCGCACGCTGAATGCTGCGATCGCCGCCGCCGCCGCTCGCGGCTACCTGGGCGAGAACGTGCGCGAGTGCGGCAAGCCCTTTCGGATCGAGGTCCGGGTCGGCGCCGGCGCCTACATCTGCGGCGAAGAGACCGCGATGCTCGAGAGCCTCGAGGGGCGGCGCGGGATGGTGCGTTACAAGCCGCCGGTGCCCGCAGTGGAGGGCCTGTTCGGCGCGCCCACGGTGGTCAACAACGTCATCACGCTCGCTTCGGTACCGGTGATAATCGAGAAGGGCGGGAACTTCTACAAGGATTTCGGGATGGGCCGCTCGCGCGGCACCAGCCCCTTCCAGCTCGCCGGCAACCTCAAGCATCCGGGATTGGTCGAGAAGGCCTTCGGCGTGACGCTCAGCGAGCTGGTTTACGAGTACGGCGGCGGGACGGCGAGCGGCCGGCCGCTGCGCGCCGTGCAGGTCGGCGGACCGCTGGGTTCCTACTTCCCGGCCTCGATGCTCGAAGTCGCGATGGATTACGAGGCGGTAGCGGCGCAGGGGGGTATCCTCGGCCACGGCGGGATCGTGGTATTCGACGATACGGTCGACCTGGCCCGGATGGCGCGTTATGCGATGGAGTTTTGCGCGCTCGAATCGTGCGGCAAATGCACGCCCTGCCGGATCGGCTCGACGCGCGGGATGGAACTGATCGACCATATAATCGGCAACCGGGATCGCGCCGCCAACGCCGCCCTGCTGCGCGATCTGTGCGATACCATGACCAACGCCTCGCTCTGCGCGCTCGGCGGCCTGACGCCGCTGCCCGTGATGAGCGCGCTCAAGCATTTCCCGCAGGACTTCGGCCTTCCCGGCGAGCGGGCCTGATAGAATGTCAATCTGGAGTTGAGCCGTGCAATCGATCGACGACCAAGACCTTGGCACTCCGGCTGCGAAATCCGAACAGCTCGTGACGCTCGAAATCGACGGACGCGAAGTGACGGTCGCGGCCGGCACCTCGATCATGCGCGCCGCCGCGCTCGCCGACGTGCAGATTCCCCGGCTCTGCGCCACCGAAGCGCTGGCACCGTTCGGCTCGTGCCGTCTCTGTATCGTTCAGATCGAGGGGCGCAACGGCTTCCCGGCCTCGTGCACCACGCCGGTCGACGCCGGACTCAAGGTGCGCACCCGCGGCGAGCGGCTCGAGGGGCTGCGGCGCAATGTGATGGAACTCTACATGTCCGACCATCCGCTCGACCCCTTCCAGTGCAAGGCGGGCGGAAAATGCGAGCTCCATCAGATGGCCGCGGCGGTCGGCCTCGAGCAGATGCGCTATCCGGCGGGCCATAATCATCTCGATCTCCCGGTCGACGACTCCAATCCCTATTTCGCCTTCGATCCCACGCGCTGCATCCTGTGCTCGCGATGCGTCCGCGCCTGCGACGAAGTGCAGGGCACCTTCGCGCTCACCATCGACGGGCGCGGCTTTTCCTCGCTGATGTCGCCGGGGCAGCATCAGCATTACGCCGATTCCGAATGCGTCTCGTGCGGCGCCTGCGTGCAGGCCTGCCCGACCGACGCGCTGATGGAGAAGAGCCTGCTGGAGCGTGGGATGGCCGAGCGCGCCGTCATCACCACCTGCGGCTACTGCGGCGTCGGCTGCTCGTTCAAGGCGGAATTGCGCGGGGATCGGATCGTGCGGATGGTCCCGAATCGCAACGGGCTGCCGAACCACGGCCACTCCTGCGTCAAGGGACGCTTTGCCTGGGGCTACGCGACCCATCCGGATCGCGCGCTCAAGCCGATGATCCGCAAGCGGATCAGCGATCCGTGGACCGAGGTCTCGTGGCCGGAGGCGATCGATTACGCCGCCAGCGAATTCAAGCGCGTGCAGAAGCAACACGGGCGCGGCGCGGTCGGCGGCATCACCTCCTCGCGATGCACCAATGAGGAGGCCTACCTGGTGCAGAAGCTGGTGCGCGCGGCCTTCGGCAACAACAACGTCGATACCTGCGCCCGCGTCTGCCATTCGCCGACCGGCTACGGACTCAAGACCGCCTTCGGCACGCCGGCCGGCACCCAGGATTTCGATTCGGTCAACGCGAGCGACGTGCTGGTCGTAATCGGCGCGAATCCCACCGAAGGCCATCCGGTCTTCGCCTCGATCATGAAGCGCCGGATTCGCGAGGGCGCCCGCCTGATGGTGATCGATCCGCGCGCGATCGAGCTTATCCGGATGCCGCACGTCGAGGCGGATTACCATCTGCAGCTCCAGCCCGGCACCAACGTCGCGGTCCTGAACGCGCTGGCCCACGTGGCGGTCACCGAGGGCTTGGCCAACGAGCGGTTCGTCGGCGAGCGCTGCGAGCCGGCCGAGTACGCGGCGTGGAAGAAGTTTATCGTCGAGCAGCGCAATTCGCCTGAAGCGGTCGAGCGGATGACGGGCGTGCCCGCCGAAAAAATTCGCGGGGCGGCGCGGCTCTATGCCAGGGGGCCGAACTCGGCAATCTACTATGGGCTCGGCGTCACCGAGCATAGCCAGGGCAGCACGGCGGTGCTGGCGATGGCGAATCTCGCGATGGTGACCGGGAATCTCGGCCGGCCCGGGGTCGGCGTGAATCCGCTGCGCGGCCAGAACAACGTCCAGGGCGCCAACGACGTCGGTTCGTTCCCGCATGAGCTGACCGGCTATCGGCATATATCCGATCCCAAGCTGCGCGCCGAGTTCGAAGCGGCCTGGGGAGCGAAGCTGGATCCCGAGCCGGGCCTGCGTATCCCGAACATGTTCGACGCCGCGCTCGACGGCAGCTTCCGCGGGCTCTACGTCGAGGGCGAGGATGTCGCGCAATCCGATCCCAATACCCATCATGTCACCGCGGCGCTTAGCGCGATGGAGATCGTCGTCGTCCAGGACATCTTCCTGAATGAGACCGCGAAGTACGCCCACGTCTTCCTGCCGGGCTCGTCATTTCTCGAGAAGGACGGCACCTTCACCAACGCCGAGCGGCGCATCTCGCGGGTGCGCAAGGTGATGGAGCCGCTGGCGGGTTACGAGGACTGGCAGGTGACGTGCCTGTTGTCGAACGCGCTCGGCTATCCGATGGAATATTCTCATCCGTCGGAAATCATGGACGAGATCGCGCGGCTGACGCCGACCTTCTCCGGGGTCAGCTACGAGAAGCTCGATCGGCTGGGCAGCGTGCAGTGGCCATGCAACGCCGAGGCGCCCGAGGGCACCACGGTCATGCACGTCGGCCAGTTCGTGCGCGGCAAGGGGCGGATGCTCGTGACGGAGTACATCCCGACCGACGAACGGACCTCGGCGCGCTACCCGCTGATCCTGACCACCGGCCGGATTCTCACGCAATACAACGTCGGCACCCAGACCCGCCGCACCCGCAACGTGCTGTGGCATCTGGAGGATCGGCTCGAAATCCATCCGCACGACGCGGAGCAGCGCGGGATCCGCGAGGGCGGCTGGGTCGAGCTCACCAGCCGTGCCGGCGCGACCACGCTGCGCGCCCAGCTCACCGATCGCGTGCCGGCCGGCGTCGTCTACACGACTTTCCATCATCCGGAATCGGGCGCCAACGTGGTTACCACCGAGAATTCCGACTGGGCGACGAACTGTCCCGAGTATAAGGTGACCGCCGTGCAGGTGATGCCGACCCGGCGGATTCCCGAACGGCCGACCGCCGAGCAGATTATCCGCGCCGCCGAACAGCAGATCGGGAAGTAGCGGAGCACCCGCGATTCGCGGATGGATATCCATCATCTGGCCCGGATGGCCAACCAGATCAGCGAGTTCTTCGCGACCGGGATGGAGCGCGAGGCGGCAGTGACCTCGACCGCCAACCATCTGCGCAATTTCTGGGAGCCGCGGATGCGCCGCGAGATTATCGAGTACGCGAAAAACGACGGCGCCGAGTTGGGCGAGGTCGCGCGCGCGGCGGTCCTGACCCTGGAATAGCGGGAGCATGGATTTCCCCGCCGTCAGGCGAGGCTGTCACGCCCTCGGATCGAGTGCTAAGCCTGATGGCACGGTAGTTACAGGTGAACGATTTCGTCCACGACCATCCGGCGCTCAAATGGCGGGGCGGCGCCGCGCACCAGGAGCTCGATCATCTGGCGGTCGAGGAGCCGCTCGAAATCCGGCTCGGGGGGAGGCGCTTCACGGTCACGATGCGCACGCCGGGCCATGACGAGGAGCTGGTCGCGGGCTTCCTGATGACCGAAGGGTTCATCGCCACGCGGGCCGAGATCGGCGAAATCCGCCGGGTGCGCGATCGGCGCGGGAAGGCGGAACCGAATATCGTCGATGTGATCCTGGCCGTGCCGGCTGACGCGCTCCGCAAGCGGCTGCGCCGCAACTTCACGATCTCGTCGAGCTGCGGGCTGTGCGGCAAGACCTCGATCGAGTCGCTGCGCCGCCGCCTCGAACCGCTGCGCGATGCGACCGTCGTGCATCCGAATTTTCTGCTCGGCCTCGGGCCGCGGATGCGTAGCGCGCAAGAGATCTTCGCCAGCACCGGCGGCCTGCATGCCGCTGCGCTGTTCCGCGTCGCGAGCAACGGGACCAATGGCGCGGGGCAGCCGCCGGACGTGATTCGCGAAGATATCGGGCGGCACAACGCGGTCGACAAGGTGGTTGGCCACGCGCTGCTGGCCGGGATGCTGCCGCTCAGCGGGACGGTGCTGATGGTCAGCGGGCGCCAGAGCTTCGAGATCGTGCAGAAGGCGGCCGCCGCGGGCGTGCCGCTGCTGGCCGGCGTTTCGGCGCCGTCATCGCTGGCGGTCGAGCTCGCCGACAACCTAGGCCTCACGCTCATCGGCTTCATGCGCGAGGGCGGGTTCAACGTCTATTGTCACGCCGAGCGCGTCGCCGCCAGTTGATCGGTTCACGCCGCCGCGAGAGCGAACCCGGGTTGCGGATCGCCGCACGCGCACAGTAGCCTAAGACACACGGGACCAGAGGAACCGAACCGGATGTTTCTGCGCCAGCGCGCGCTCGATCGCATCGCCAACGAAAAGCTGCTCTATGAGCGGCGCGGCGGCGGCGACATCGCGGTCTGCGTCGCCTATCCGAATCTCTACCGGCTCGGGATGGCGAACCTCGGCTACCAGGCCGTCTTCCATATATTCGACACCGCCCCGACGGTTGGCGCCGACCGCGTCTTTCTGCCCGATCCCGACGAGCGCGAGATGATGCGCGCGCGTGGCGCGCCGCTGGTCTCTTTCGAGCAGGGCCGTCCGCTCCCGGATTTCGATATTCTCGCCTTCTCGATCGCCTTCGAGACCGACTACCTGAACCTGCTCTCGATGCTGCGGATGGCGGGGATTCCGCTGGAGCGGGGCGAGCGCGCGGGCCGCGGCTACCCGCTAATCATCGCCGGCGGCTCGGCGGTGTTCCTCAATCCCGAACCGATCGCCGACTTCATCGATCTGTTCCTGATCGGTGAAGGCGAGGAGATGGTGCCGGAATTTCTGACCCGCTACCAGGCGACCCGCGGACTCGATCCGTCGCACCGGCTCGACGACCTCGCGACGGTCGGCGGCGCGTATCGTCCCGATTATTTCAGGCCCGTCCACGACGCGGCGGGACGCCTCGCGGCCGTCGAGTACCTCGGTCCCGGCCAGCCGCGCGTCAGCCGCCGGATGATTCGCGACCTCGATCGCTTCACGACCGCCTCGCTGATCTTGTCCGAGGAATCGGTGTTCGGCGACATGTACCTGGTCGAGGCGAGCCGCGGATGCCAGTGGGGATGCCGCTTCTGCGCGGCCGGCTTCATGTACCGCCCGATTCGCTACCGCAGTCCCGAGCGGCTGACTGCCGACGCCGAGCGCGGCCTCGCCGAGCGCAGCGTGATCGGCCTGGTGGGCGCCGAGATGGCGAGCGTGCCCGGCGTCGCCGAGGTCGCCGACCACGTCGCGAGCCGCGGGGGCCGGCTCTCGCCGTCTTCCCTGAAGGCCGATTGCATCTCGCCCGCGCTTGCCGCCGCGCTCTCGCGCAACGGCAATCACAGCATCACGATCGCGCCCGAGGCCGGCAGCGAGCGGATGCGCAAGGTGATCAACAAGAACCTGACCGAGCCCGATATCCTGCGCGCGGCCGACCTGATGGTCGGGCAGGGTGTCGAGCAGCTCAAGTGTTATTTCATGATCGGCCTGCCCGAGGAGCGCGACGACGACGTGATCGAAATCGCGCGTCTGACCGGCCGGATCCTCGAGCGTGCGCGCGCCGGCCGCCGCCGTATCGGCCACGTCACGGTCTCGCTCAACCCGTTCGTGCCCAAGCCGTGGACGCCCTTTCAATGGGATCCGATGGAAGAGACGCCGGCCCTCAAGCGCAAGGTCGCGATGCTGCGGGCGGAGTTCGCACGGATGGGCGGCGGCGTCGACCTCGATGCCGAGTCGCCCCGCGAGGCCTACTTCCAGACCCTGGTCTCGCGCGGCGATCGCCGGGTCGGCGCGATCCTGCGCCGCCTCGATTCCGCCGGCTGCGATTCGCCCGGCGCGATCTGGCATGAGCTGCGCACGATCGGCCGCGAGGTCTCAGCCGGAAGCAGCGCGCTTCCCGATCCGGACTTTTTCGTCACGCGCCGCTACCAGGGCGACGAGCTGCTGCCCTGGGACTTTATCGACCATCACATCCACAAGTGGTTCCTGCTTTCCGAGCGCAAGAAGGCGCACTACGAACATCAGAGCAAGCCATGCGACGTAACGCGCTGCACCGTGTGCGGTGCATGCTGAGCATCCGTGCGGGGGAGGAAAGGATGAGGGGAGAGAAGGCTGGTATGCGCCGCGAGCGGTGCGCCGCGATAGGCGCAATCGTGCTGGCGGCATTAATCGTTACGGTCGGCCTGGCGCGTGCGCAGCATGAGGGTGCGGGTGCGACGACGGCCGCGCCGCCCGGCGCTCCTCCCGCCGGTGGTATGCCGCCGAGCACGATCGCGCCGGACGTCGGCGGTCCCGCAACGGCTCCCCCGGCGGCGACGGCCCCGAAAGCGAAGCATCGCACGGCCGCTCATGGCGCGACCGTCGGCCATTTCGACCTCGAGGAGGCCAACGCGCGCCTCGAGCTCAGCCACGACACGCCGATCTATGCGAGTCCCTCGACGGGCGCGCGCCAGATTCAACCCGGCATCGCCGGCAAGTACGTGCAGGTGACCGGCGTCACACGGCATTGGCTCCGCGTCAAGCTCAAGAGCGGCGCGACCGGCTACGTCCAGCAGAAGGACGTCCGCATGTTGAACCCGACCGACAAGATCTTCACGCTCACCAAGGATGCGGTGGTGCGCGTGGAACCCAACCCGTGGGCGAAGAAGCTCTCAGAGGTGCATCGCGGACACACCGTCCACGTGATCGGAATCGCGCTCAACTACATGAAGATCCGGATGCGCAACGGACTCGAAGGCTACATCCCGACCACCGCGCTCGAATAGCAGGATTGCGCTCACTCGGTGACCGCGCCGCCCTTGCCGCCGGTATCCCCGCCTTCGGCCTCCGGTGCCGGAACCTGGGTGATGTCGGGATCGATGGCTTCTCCGAATGCGTCATTATTGCCGTTGGCGGGCTCGTCCTGGCCGAAGCGAACAATGGTGTCCGGGATGTACGGCGCGCCGCCGTCTTGCACCGAATATTGCAGACTGCCCGGCATGCGCGTTCGGGCGAAGAGAAAACCGGCCACGATGGTCGCGAACACCAGCAGGATCAGGAATTGTCTGAAGCGCCGGGTTCCGCCCCATCGCCCTCGGACGCGGCCACGATCGACGGCCAGATGGACGCCATGCGGCCGTTGACGATCCTGCCTGACGCCAGCTTTTCGCCGCTTGCTCATAGGTTTCCTCTCGGAGGCGAGAGCCTAGCGCCCTCGGCTCCGAGATGCCAAACGCCCGCGCAATCCTAAGTCCACACGCCAATCGGGAAGCTTCAGCCGGTGTCGGCTCAGCGCGCCGCGGGCTCTGCGGCGGCCGTCGCGGCGGAGACTGGCCGGTGGATTTCCGGGTTCAAGGAGGCGATAGGATGGCCCGCCGTCTGGCACATCTTCGCGATCGTCAGTTCCTGAGGCTCCGCGGCGAGCGCCGCATGCATCATGGAGCGTGCGCTGCGAAGCTCGACTTCGGTCCGGTGCCGGGCCGCGTAGTTGAGCGAGGAATCGGCGATCAGGCCGGCCAGCGTCACGCGGCCGGCGGCGGAGTTGGCCTCGTGCCCGGCGGTCGTGCAAAAGGTCGCGATCAGGTCGGATTGCTGAACCGGGCTGAGCCCGACGACCACGGTGGCGCTCGAATGGAAGGTAAGCGGGATGAATTCCCCCAGGCAGACGAGCAACACGCCAAACAGGATCAGCGCCCCGAGCGTCGCGGCGAGTCTGAACCACGACCGATGACCGCTGTTTGTCCCCGCCAAGCGCTCTCTCCTATGGCGCCCGCTCGATCTCGATCCCGCCGAGCCGGCTCGCGATCCGATTGTAGATCCCGCAGAAGATCGCCGTAATCACGAATCCGCCCACACCGTACAGGACGGGGACGAAAAGAAAGAATACCAGCACGCGCGGATGGTGCAGGCCGTGACGCGCCACGAAGCGCAGCATAAAACCGATCGCGATCAACACCCCGAGGAAGAAATCGATCACGCCCATCACTTTAGAGGTCTGAAGCACGCCGAATGATTTGATCTGTTGCACGGGGCCTCCTCCGGTCGTCTCTCGCTACGGTCTGGTGCCTCTCTCATAGCCCATTGCGCCACCTCGCGGCCATCGCGAGCAGGACCGAGCCCTGCACCCGGTAAAGGCGCGTTGCAAGGACCGGACCCTCCATCGGCCGCCGTGGGGCGTTGCCGAAATCGATCGAATCCGCTAGGCGTGCCACGATGACTCCCGACGAAAGGCGCGGATGGGCGATCGTCGCCAGCCTCTTCACCGAGCTGCTACTGGTCTTCGGCGCCGGCTTTTTTACCGCCGGAATCTTCTTCACCCCGCTGCTGAAGCAATTCGGATGGAGCCGCGCGCAGCTTGCCTCGGTCACCGGGGCGCTCCAGGCGACGCTCGGAATCAGCGCGCCGGTCTTCGGCTGGATTCTCGACCGCGTTGAGGCGCGATGGCTGATGGCGGGGGGAGTCGCGCTGGTCGGACTCGGCTTCATCGGAGCCAGCCGAATCCATTCCTTCACGGCGCTGTTTCTCTGCTATGTCGCGGTCGGTCTCGGACTTGGCGCCTCCTCGCTGCTGCCCGCCTCGCTGGTGGTCGCCAACTGGTTCCGCGAGCGGCGCGGACTCGCGATGGGAGTCACGATGGCGGGGGCCTCGGTGGGCGGAAGTCTCATGACGCTCGCTGCCCATTGGGCGATTGGCCACGGTGGATGGCGGTTAGGCTACCTGTTCCTGGCCGCCCCGATGTTCCTGATCGCGATCCCGGTCCTGCTTTTGAACGTGCAGAGTCACCCGCCGAACCGGGCCGCCGCCTCCGCGCCCGGAGCACGCCTCGAGCTGCCTGGGATGGAGGTCGGCCCGGCGCTCGGCACCCGCTCGTTCTGGATGATCTTCATCATCCAGTTCTGTTTCGCTTATTTCGCAGTCGCGATCGTGGTGCATCTGCCGCCCTACCTGATCGGGCTCGGCTACAGGCCCGGGATTGCCGCGCTCTCGCTCAGCCTGGTGCTCGCCTGCGCCTCGGTGGGCAAGCTCGTGATGGGCACGATCGCGGATCGGGTGAGCGGCCGGATCGCGGTCGCGCTGAACTTCGCGATTACGGCGGCGGGCTTTGTGATGTTCCTCGGCGCGCGCTCGCCGGCGTTCCTGATCGCCTCGATTCCGATCCTGGGCGTGGTGATCGGCGCGCCGATAGCGTTGGTCCCGTTCCTGACCGCGGAATGCCTGGGACTTAGGCGTTTCGGCTCGATCGTCGGCCTGACAAATCTTGCCTATACTCTGGGCGCCGCGACCGGGCCCGTGCTCTCCGGGCGCATCTACGATCTGACCCACAGCTACGCCGGCGCGCTAGCGCTGTTTGCGATGTTCGCGCTGATCGGGGCCGTCGCTGCGCTCGCCTGCTCTGGGCTGGAAGAGGAACAGGCCCGCCTCGTCAAGCAGACCGCGCCCGCGTAAGCAGGAAGAGCGCCGGTCACGGTCGTCCGAGGCGCTACCCGGCTGCGCCGTCATCCAAGGCCTTGAGCAGGGAGCGGACCTTGGCGCCGATATCCGGTGAATTCAGCACGTCGCTGATTATCGCGGCGGCGTCGGCGCCCGCCTCGATAACCTCACGGGCCGTCGCCTCGGTGATACCGCCGATCGCCACGATCGGAATCCGCACCGCCGCTCGAACCTGGCGGAGCGCGGTGAGTCCCTGGCCAATCTGCGTTCGCCTGGTCCCGCCCGGGAAAATCGGGCCGAAGCCGATGTAGTCGGCACCGCCTGCCTCCGCCTCCCGGGCCTGAGCGAGGCTGTGAGTCGAAATCCCGATTAGCCGGTCCGGGCCCATCAGCCGGCGACTGGCCTCGAGGGGCTGGTCTTCTTGGCGCTGATGCACTCCGTCGGCGCCCGAGAGTATCGGGAGGTCGGCGAGGTCTTTGACGATAAAGGCCGCTCCGGAGTGATGGGTGTGTTCGGCGTCCGAGCG
>JBGPMT010000068.1:0-11713 GCA_041487135.1 Binataceae bacterium (SeqCode)
AATTTGGGAACAGGCGCGCGACGTTCGGGCTGGTGCTGAGCGAAGCCGGCAACTCGGCGCCGGCAATCGCGTCGATCGCGCCCGCTTCGAGCAGTTGACTCAGCGACCTGTCGCTCTGGTTGTTCTCGATCGAAACCGGCTTCAGGAGCGGCAACACCGTCGGACTCCCGTGCGCACCGGGCATATTGGTCGCACCCTGGACCCAATGGATTTTCGACAGTTCAACGCCGTACTCGTGCTGCAGATGGCCGCGAATCCAGATGGCGGCGGTCATCGTGTAAAGCGGCACGCCGACCCTTTTGCCTTCCAGGTCCTTGGGGGTTTCGATTCCCTTCTCGCGATTGATGCAGATGAAGCCGTGCCGGAAGACGCGCGAGGGAAAGACCGGCAGGGCGACGAACGGACACTGGCCGGCGCCAACCCGGCTGATTAGCTCGGAACTCGACATCTCACACGCGTCGAATTCCATTTTTCCGGCCATCCGGTCGAAAATTTCCCGCGGTGAGTCGATGGCGAGGAACTTGAGATCGATCCCCGCCGGCCGCACCTCGCCGGTGTAGAGCGGCAGCATCCGATCATAAAGCCCGCATGCGAAAGTGAGCGAAATCATGGCGCTTGCCCGCTGAGTCTTAAAGCCGGTCCGGGTCCGCAGAACCAGGGAGCGGCGTTTCGCGAGGACACTATTCTCGGCCCCGACCGCGTGTCAATTGAGCCGCCGCGCGACTTCGGCGCATCGATCGAGAATCGGGAGCAGGGTTTCGCGAGGCTCGGATGGGACCTGGAAGACGATCCGCTCGATCTCCATATCGAGCAGCGGCCGCAGCTTCCCTTCATCGATCGGAACCGACACCACGTTGACCGCCAGCGAATCGGGGGAGCGGCCCGCGCTTTCGGCTGCGCGCCGAAACGCATCGATTCCCGCCCGCAGGTCGAAGCTCCCGAAACCAAAACCCGGAAACCATCCGTCGCAGTATTGCGCGGCGCGCTCGATCGTCCGGGGCGCGTGGCCGCCGAGCAGAATCGGAGGGCCGCCGGGCCGCTTCGGCTTCGGATTGGAAAAAATGGGATCGAAATTGACGACTTCGCCGTGAAATTCGGGTTCGGCGGAGTTCCAGATCTGCTTGAGGGCCAGCACCTTCTCGCGCAGCACCTGCCAGCGCCGCCCCGGCGTCACGCCGTGGTTGAGGTTGGCCTCGGCGATCCCGCCGGCGCCGACGCCCAGCACAAACCGCCCGCCCGACAACTGATCGAGCGTCGCCACCTCCTTCGCCAGCACGATCGGGTCGCGCTGCACCACGACCATGACGCAGGTACCCAACGTGATTCGCCGGGTCACCTGCGCCGCGGCCGCCAGCGCAATCAGCGGGTCGAAGGTGTTGAAGAACGGCTCCGGCAACGGACCGGCAAACGGCGACTTATGCCGCTTCGGAATATGGGTATATTCGGCGAGGAACAGCGATTCGAGGCCGCGCTCCTCGATCGCCCTCGCCAGGTCGGTGACGCCGATCGAGGAGACGGTCACCTTGGTTTGAATCCCGAACTTCACTGCCTGCGATAACCCGCGCGCGCGTGGACCGGTCCCGTTGCTCGCTTACCGGATTTTCCACTATGCATTAGCGGGCACCTGCGCGACAATCACTTCGACCGCGATGAATCGCTAAACGGTAATCGATCCGATTTGGGAGGAGACCAAGATGCCTGCGGATTTGACGAAAAAAATGACCGCGAAGACGGTTGGCAGCGGGGTGCATGATCTCGCGCAATTTCGCCGCTTCTCGAACGAGGAGGCCAACGTCGTCGTGGCGTACGAGGACACCGACCAGACGCTGGTCGTGTGGAACCTCGAGTCCGGGCAGGAGAACGCGCCCCACGTTCATCCCGCCAATGCTCATACCTTTATGATCCTCGAAGGCCAGGGGCGCCTGCTGCGCGGCGATGGGACCGAGGTGCCCGTCAAAGCGGGCGATTGCATCATCATTCCCCGCACCGTGATCCACGGTATCCGAAACACCGGGAGTGGGCGGCTGTCGTATCTGGCGGTGACGACCAACGGCCCGGAAGGTTACGTGAAGCAGACCGCCGCGGGCGCCCATCCGTGATTGGCGGGCCCTGACCAAGATACTGCGGGCCTTGCAGCCTCTAATCGATGCGGCGAATCGCGATAATCGGCGCGGGGCAGGCGGGACTTCATCTCGGCTTCGGCCTGCTGAGGAACGGCTACGAAGTCACGCTCTTCTCGGACCGGCGGCCCGAGGAACTGCTCACGGGCCGCGCCATCGCGACCGCCTTCATGTTCGATCGCGCCCTCAGCTATGAACGCGAACTGGGGCTCAACTTCTGGGATCGCGAGACCCATTGGGGCGCGGGGATCCATCTCGATTTCTGTGCGCGGCCGGGCGCGATCGCATTGCAAGTCGAGGGCCGGCTGCCACGGCCCGGGCAGGCGATCGATCCGCGGCTCAAGTTCGCGCGCTGGATGACCGAGTTCGAGCGGCGCGGCGGCCGCCTGATTTTCAAGGCCGCTGCCCTCGAAGACCTCGAGCAGCTCGCCTCAAGCCACGACCTGGTGGTGGTCGCCGCCGGCAAGGGTGAAATTACCGCGCTCTTCCCGCGCGATAACGCGCGCAGCGTCTACACCGAGCCGCGCCGCCAACTCGGCCTGCTGACGCTGGCCGGGCTCAAGCCCTGGGATATAGCGCTCAACGTTCCGATCAAGTTCAGTTTCTTCGCCGGCGTGGGCGAGATCTTCTGGATACCGTTTCATACCGCCGGCGGAATCAACTGCTACAGCCTCCTGTTCGAGGCCCATCGGGGCAGTCCGATGGACCGCTTCGGTGCCGCCGCTTCGGGCGAGGAGATGATTCGTATCGCCCGCGAGATAATCGCCGAGCTGGCGCCATGGGAGGCCGAGACCGTGGACGAGGTGGCCTTGACCGACCCGCTGGCATGGGCCAAAGGCGCGCTCACGCCGACTGTCCGCCGCCCGGTTGGCCGGCTGCCTTCCGGGAGAATCGTGATGGGCCTGGGGGACACGGTCGTGCTCAACGATCCGATTGCCGGGCAGGGGTCGAATCATGTGGCCAAGAGCACCCATCTGGTGATCGAGCGGATCGTCGAGCGCGGCGGGCGCCCCTTCGACGCGGATTGGATGGAAGCGCTGTTCGAGGAGTATTGGGAGAAGGAGTCGAGGGGCATCACGAATTTTTCCAACCTGCTGCTGGAACCGATTACCGAGCCGGCGCGCGAGATCCTGGGCGCGGCCGCGCAAAACCCCGCGATCGCCGATTGGTTCGTCGCCAACTTCAACGAGCCGCAGGACTTCTGGCCCTGGATCGCGGACCTCGCTGAGGCGCGCCGGTTTATCGCCTCCGATACGGCGCGTACCCGGTAAGCTCCCGCCGGGAAATCGCTTGCCGAACCGATAAGAGCGTGATGTCATTGCGCTCGATTTCCGGACAAGCTCCCGGTCGAGACGCGCGAGCGTCGGCGGCGGGCGATCGGTCCGGCATTGGAGGCTCGGATGAAGACGCAAACCCTGGATTACAAACATGAGGGCACCATCTGCCGCGGCTACCTGGCCGCGCCCGAGGGTGCGGAGCGGCGGCCGGGCGTGCTGGTGTATCACGAAGCGCCCGGCCTCGACGACCATGCCAAGCGGCGCGCCGGGATGCTGGCCGAGCTGGGCTACGTGGCGCTGGCGGTCGATATGTATGGCGATGGAAAGGTCGCGGGCTCCGGCCCCGAGGCGCTCGCAATGATGAACGCGCTGAGGGGCGACGGGGCGAAGTTGTTCGGCCGGATCCGCGCCGGCTACGACGCGCTCGTCGCGCGGCCGAACGTGAATCCGCAGCAGCTGGCCGCGATCGGCTACTGCTTCGGCGGTTACTGCGTGCTGGAGCTGGCGCGCAGCGGCGCGCAGCTTGCTGGCGCGGTCACCTTCCACGGCCTGCTCGAGACCCAGAATCCCGCGGCCGGCAAGGTCAAACCGAAAATCCTGGTTTGCACCGGCGCGGAGGATCCGCTGGTGCCGGCCGCGCAGGTGCTCGGCTTCGAGCAGGAGATGACCAAGGCGGGCGTCGATTGGCAGGTGATCATATACAGCGGCGCGAAGCATGCCTTCACCAATCCCGCCGCCGATCAGATCCCGATGCCGGGGTTTGGTTATCATCCGGCGGCCGACCGGCGCTCGTGGGCCGCGATGCGCGGCCTGTTTTCGGAAGTGTTCGGCTAAGGCGCAAAATCGGGGCGAGGACCAAAGATGACTCTGTATGGCCGGGTGGCAATCGTAACCGGCGCGGCGCGCGGGCTCGGGCAGGAATATAGCGTCGCGCTGGCGCGCAATGGCGCCAAAATCGTCGCGGCCGACATCCTGCCGTGCGAGGCGACCGTCGCCAAGGTCGCGGATGCGGGCGGCGAGGCAATCGCGGTCAAGGTCGACGTCGCGAACGAGCCCGAGACGCGCGCGATGGCCGAGGAAGCGGTGCGCCGCTTCGGGCGAATCGACGTGCTGGTCAACAACGCGGGCAATCTCGGCCGCATCGTGGCGTTCGATCAGATTACCGAGGACGAGTGGGACCGCGTGATGGCGGTGAACGTCAAGGGGATCTGGAACTGCTGCAAGGCGGCGGTGCCGGTGATGAGGCGCCAGGGCAAGGGCAAGATCATCAACGTCTCCTCGGGCACCATCTGGATGGGCACGCCGTATTACCTGCATTACGTCGCCTCCAAGGGGGCGGTGTTCGCGCTTACGCGCTCGCTGGCGCGCGAGCTTTCGGGCAGCGGCATCAACGTCAACACGCTGACGCCGGGCTACACGATGACCGAAGCGGCGACCAGCCTGGCCGATCGCGAGACGATCGAAATCTTGAAGCGCGAGGTGGTGAGCGCGCAGGTAATCAAGCGCAGCGAGCAGCCCGCCGATCTCGCCCCGACCGTGGTCTTCCTCGCTTCCGACGCGAGCGATTTCATCACCGGCCAGGCCTTCAACGTCGACGGCGGGGCCGCCCTTCACTAACGGGTGGTGCGGCGCGCGAGCCTCAGCAATCGCGCGGCGTTGCCGCCGGTGATCGCGTCGCGTGCGTCGCGCCCGAGGCGCTTCACGCTTGTAACGAACCCGACCGGGTCGCTCATCCCCATATCGTAGGGATAATCGGTGCCCATCAGGATGTGATCGCTGCCGTATTGGCTCACCAGATACTCGAGCTGATGCGGCGTGTAGACGATGGTGTCGAAATAGAGCCGCTTCAGGTAGCTGGTCGGTTTGCGCTTGATGTGCAGCCGGCAATCGGGGCGATGCGCCCAGGCATGGTCCATCCGCCCCGCATAGGCAGCCAGGTAGCCGCCACCGTGGGCGACGCAGATCTTCAGTTTCGGGCAGGCCTCCAGCACGCCACCGAAGATCAGATGGCTTACGCCGACGGTCGAATCGAGCGGGTTGCCGATCACATTGATGAAGTAGTGATCGCTTAGCCGCCGGCCGTCGGAGAAACCCTGCGGATGGATGAAGACCAGCACGCCGAGCTCCTCGGCCCGGGCGAAAAAGCGGCGGAGGCGGCCGTCCGACAATTCCATCCCGGCGACGTGCGGGGCGATCTCGACGCCGCGGAAACCGAGCTGCTGCACGATCCGCTCGAGCTCCTCGATCGCGAGGTCCGGGGCCTGCAGCGGCACCGCGCCCATCGCGACGAAGCGATCGGGATGACCCTCGACGATCTCGGCCAGCCGCTGGTTGATTAGCCGCGCCGCCTCGCGTCCCAACTCCGGCTCGGTCCAGTAGTGATACTGGGGCGGCGCCGGCGAAATCGCCTGCACGTCGATTCCCATCGCGTCCATGTCCGCCAAGCGCGCTTCGACCGAAGTCAGCTTGCCGGCGATCGCTTCCATCTGCCGGCGATTGACTTCGCGCGTCGCCGCGCTGGAGAACCGGGCCATCGCGTCGTTCTCCGGCCGGTAGTAAGGCTTGACCAGCTCTTCGGCCTGCGGAGTGAAGACGTGGCAATGGATATCGACCGTGAAGTGCCTTCGCGAGGGGCGCGATCGGCCGCGTGGCCGCCCGGTCGCCCGGCCGGAGGTAGCGGGATGGCAGGAATAGAGCACGATCGATTTCTCCTCCCCGGCCTGGTCTGGCACCGTAGCCGCTTCGCATCGGCGCGCCGGCGACGTAGAACTATCACGGTAAAGGCGATCGCAGGAGCGCGCGCATAAGGCGTGCGGGCGCTCCCGGCGAAGGTCCTTCCGGGGGAGGGAGCATGAAGCTGGTACTGTATCGGCCCGCCGCGAGCGACGGGATTTTTCCCGGCCTGCTGACCGATCGCGGGGTGGTGAATATCGCGTCGCTCGTGAAGCCGGGCTACACGCCCGAACTCACGATCGAGGGTATCATCGACGATTTCGAGCGCCTGCGCCCCGGCCTCGAGCAGGCTAGCGCGCTGGCCGAGGCAGCGCCGCTTGAATCGGTGCGATTGCTGCCGCCGCTGCCGCGGCCCGGCAAGATTTTGTGCTGCATCGCGAATTACTGGGAGCATGCCCAGCGCGAGGCGCGGCCGCTCAACATGTTCCTGAAGAATCCCGAAGCGGTGGTCGGCCCCGGCGATACCATCGTATTACCCGAGTTTCGCGAGCCCTGGATCTTCATGCACGAGGCCGAGCTTGCGATCGTCATCAAGGGGCCGGCCAAGAAAATCAACCGCGAGAACTGGCGCAGCGCCGTCTTCGGCTACACCTGCCTGATCGACGTCTCGGCGCGCGGCGAGGGCCGCATGACCTGGAAGGCCGGGAGCTGGCTCGGCAAGTCGTTCGACACCTTCGCGCCGATCGGTCCCTGTATCGCGACCGCCGACGAAATCCCGGAGCCCAACGATCTGCACGTGCGGTTCTGGAACAACGGCGAGCTGCGCCATAACTACAACACCGGCGACATGGAGCATCGGGTGCCCGAGCTGGTCGAGTTCGCGAGCACGATCATGACGCTGCGCTCGGGCGACCTGATCGCGTGCGGCACCAATCACGAAGGGCTCGGCGCGCTGCAGGACGGCGAGACGGTCGAGATCGAGATCGCAGGCATCGGGCGGATGGCGCTCAAGGTGGCCGATCCGCTCAAGCGAAGCTGGGAGCGCGGCGTCTACATGGGCGCCGATTCAACCAATGCCGAGGCCGTCAAGCGCCATCGGCCGCCGAGCGCGCCCCGCTCGTGATCGGCCGAAGAAGGCGCGGCGCTCGCGGCTAGTTGGGTAGCCAGGCCTGCGAGCGGATCTCGGTGAGCTCGCGCGGGAGCTTCCTCCAGGAATCGCCGCCGTTCTCGCTCAGGTAGATGTAGCCATAGAAGGTGTTGGCGACCACGACGTTGGGGTCGGCGGGATTGGTGGCGAAGCCGTAGACCGCGGAGTTGGGCGGCACCGGCAGCGGCAGCATCTCCCAGCTATCGCCGCCGTCGCGCGAGCGCTGGACCAGGCCGCTGTCGCCGAACACCATGTTGCCGTTGCCAACGAAAATCACCTCGGGATTGCCGGCGTTCACCGCCACGGCGCGCGTGTAGGCGCTGTACTCCTGGTTGGGAAACGCGAAGCCATGCATCGACCAGCTCCGCCCCTCGTCGCGGCTGCTCCAGATTCCGTCGGGCGTCGTGATCAGAATCTTTTTCTGACGGCCCGCGCTAATCGCCGCGCCGTGGATGTCGAGCGAGTTTTCGCTCCCGCCGAATGGCGGCAGCGCCTCCCAGCTATCGCCGCCGTCGACGCTGTGAAAAACTCCGCCGACTTCGGCGCCGGCCCAGATGCTCCGATGATCGATCGGATCGACCACCAGCGCCGTCACGCGCGGCGGGCCGATCGGAATCGGGCAGCGCTCGGGGAAAGCGACCGGCCGCTGCTCCCAGCTTCGGCCCCCGTCGATCGAGCGGAACACGGCGGCCGGCTTGGTGCCGACGAAGATCACGTCGCGGTCCGACGGGTCAAAGGCGATCGACCATACCTGCCGCCCCTCGATCGGGAAGTCCATCCCTTTCCACGATCGCCCATTGTCCTCGCTCACATGCAGGCCCAGCTCGGAACCGGCGAGCACCCGATGCGGCTGATGGGGCGAGACGGCCATCGCGTAGACGCGGATGTCCCCGATCTCCCAGAAAAACGGCAGCTCGACGCGCGCCTTGCTCCAATGCTCGCCGCGGTCGGGGCTGTACCAGATTCCCGAGCCGACCGTCCCCAGACAAATCGTGTAATCTGTCGTCATGGCTGCCACCTCGATGACCCCGGCTGCGCGCCCCGATCGGTTGTCACGACCCCAGTCGCTCTTATAGATCGGAGCGAGCCACAAGACAAATTTGCGGAACCCCGCTGAAATCACAGGAAACAGGCTATCGTGAAGTTCGACTTGATTACTCTGGGCGACCATCTGCCCGATCCCCATACCCAGCGCTACCATGAGACCCAGGCCGAGCGGCATCGGATGTGGGTCGATTTAGGCGTCCACGCCGAGGAGGCCGGCTTCGAGGCGGTCTGGCTCGGCGAGCATCACTGTAGCGACTACATCGTCCCGTCCCCGCAGATGCTGCTCGCGGCGATCGCGGTCCGCACCCGCCGGGTACGGCTCGGCACCGCGGTTTCGATTCTGCCCAACAACGACCCGGTGCGGCTGGCCGAGGATTTCGCGACCCTGGACTTGCTGAGCACGGGGCGCGCGGAAATTGGCTTCGGCAGCGGCTTCACCGAGCATACCTTCCGGCTCTTCGGGCAGGACCTGAACCAGAGCGATCAGATCTCGGCTGAAAATCTCGAGCTGATTCAAAAACTCTGGAACGAGCGCGAGATCCATTGGGAGGGCAAATTCCGGGCGCCGATCCACGACCTGCAGGTCGAGCCGCGCACCTTTTCCGGCCGCGCGATTCCGATCAGCCGTGCGACCGCGACCTCGGCGGCGGTGGCGCGCGACGCCGGGCGGTCGGGCCACAAGCTGATGCTGATGACGGTCGCGGGCCGCTTCGCCGACGCCAAGCCGCTGGCGGCGGCCTATCGCGAGGCCTATCGGGCGGCGGGCCACGATCCCGCCGGGATGAATGTCTCGGCCATCGCCTACGTTTACGTCCAGCGCGACGGCCGGCGGGCGCGCGAGTTCTGGCATCCCTACCGCGACAATTACCGCGCTTTCACCCGCGCCCTCACCCAGGCCAAGGGCCTCACCCGCGGCCTGCGGGAGCTCTATGCCAGCCTGCCGACCGAAGTGATGGCCGAGCGGGAGGGCGACTTCTGCGGCGATCCGGCCGAGGTGCTGGACAAGATCCTATGGGCGCACGAGCAGATGGGCGGCTTCGATACGCTCATCTGCTACTTCGATCTGGGCGGGATCGCGCGCGCCGATACCTTTGCTTCGATCGATCTGTTTGCCGAATCCGTTATGCCCGCAGCCGATGCGGCGCTGCGCGGGCCGAGGGGGAGAGCCGATGGGCAGGTCCGGGCGCGCTGAGGAATCACGCCGTTCCCAAAGCCCGCTTTTCAACCAGCGCAAGCTGCGGCTGGGGACGTTCTGCACCAACGCGAGCCACGGCTGCGTTATCTCGACCATCGAAGGCGCTCTCAAAGCCGACTGGCAGAGCACCGTCGAGCTCGCGCGGCTCGCGGACGAGATGGAATTCGAGGCGATCGTGCCGATCGGGCGATGGCGGGGCTTCGGCGGCGTCACCGATTTCAACGGCGCCAGCTTCGAAACCTATACCTGGGCGGCGGGCATCGCGGGCGCGACCCGTTACTCCTCGGTCTTCGCCACCTCGCACGTCCCGACCATCCATCCGCTGGTGGCGGCCAAGCAGGCCGCGACTATCGATCACATCAGCGGCGGACGCTTCGCGCTCAACATCGTGACCGGCTGGTTCCGGCCCGAGATGGAGATGTTCGGCGTTTCGATGCTCGAGCACGATACGCGTTACGACTTCGCCGCCGAATGGCTCGAGATCGTGAAGCGGCTGTGGACCGAAGACGACCCGATCGACCATCAGGGGAGATTCTTCAACCTCAAGCAGGCGGTGCTGCAGCCCAAGCCGATACAAAAGCCGTATCCGGTGCTGATGAACGCGGGCGGCTCGGAGAAAGGGCGTCATTTCGCGGCCCGATACTGCGATGTCGCATTCGTGGTCCTGGATCGTCACGACCTGGAGGGCCTGAGATCGCGCGTCGAGCGTTATCGAAAATTGGCGCACCAGGAATACGGGCGCGAGATCGGAGTCTGGACCAACGCCTACATCTACCAGGCCGAGACGGAAAAAGAGGCCCGCGCATTCTATGATCACGTGGTGAACGAAAAGGGCGACCGGGAAGCGGTCGACAACATGCTCACCACGATGGGAATCGAGTCCCAACAATTGCCGGTCGAAGCAATGGAAGGACTGAAGCGGCACTTCATCGCGGGATGGTGCGGCTATCCATTGATCGGAACCAAGCATCAAGTGGTCGAGGGCTTCGAGCTTCTGGTGAGGGCCGGCTTCGACGGAATCCTGCTCTCGTGGCCGCGGTGGCGCGAAGGGATGCGTCAGTTCCAGACGGAGACCCTGCCGCTGCTGAAGCAGGCGGGTTTGCGCTAGGCGCCTCCCCTGCGCAAGACGGCCTGCTCAATTCCGCTTTCGATCCCGCAATCGGTTCGGCTTTTAGAGCGCTTTGACGGCAGTTGACCGTCAGTCGTGTTTGTCCTCACCACCGCCCCGCTTACGGCATGAAGGAATAGATACGGCGGTCGGCGGCGATGTAGAGGCGGCCGTTGGCCGCCAGGATCGTCCCGAAATGCCGTAAGCCCTGCATCTCGGCCGCGCCGCCACCGAACACCGACGCGCCTTTGTCGCCGCGGAATCCATGCAACAGGTTGTCGCCCTCCGCCCCGGTGATCCAGACGATCGCGTTCGAGCCGTCGGCGAGCGTCGTCACGATCGGCGCGCCTTGCCCGTCGAGCGAGGCGCACCACGCGATCGAGAGGCGCGGCGGATGGGCCTTGATCCTGAGAACCGTCAGACCCGCGTTCGAGACCTGCGCGGGACAACTGTTCGGAGCCGGGCGGCCCTGGAAGGCGACCAGCGTGCTGTCCATGCCGGCCCAGACCGCCGGCGCGGTGCGGATCTGATCGCGCGAGACGCTTTGGGCGACCAGCGCGCCGCCGATTCCGCCCAGGTTACTGCGCCTGAGCAGGTAGGCCTTGCCGTCCTTGCCCAGCGCCAGGACGAAGCGGGCGGTGCCCTTCGCGTCGGTTACGTCGATCGGCACCGGTCCGGTGCCGCCGAGATCGAGGTCGGTCCGATCGAGATAGCTCCAGTTCTGGGGAGCGAAGAAATCGCGCGTGCTCTTCTGACGGCCGAGATTAGTGCCAAACCGCAAAACCGCGTTGCCGTCGGACCAGTTGCTCGCGCCGAAGGTATTTCCGGTCGCCGCGTACATCGAGGTTCCGTCGTAGCTGATCCCGCCCGGCGCCCAGATGCCGCCGCCCTGGGCGCGGGTACTCCAGCTCGCCAGCGTCGCCGGATTATTCAGACTCATCCCCAGCACCCATCCGCGGTACGCGCCGCAGTCGCCGTAGTGGCCGCCGTAGGGGATGAAGAGCGTATGGTTGACGATCAGCAACGCGCCGCGCTGGTTCTGAGTCTTCGGATCGAAGGTCCGGCCGGCGGCCTTCAGCGCGTCGGCGACGTTGACCGGGAAGCCGCTCAGGACCCCGCCGTCGGCGAGCGACAGGCCGAAGAGAT
>JBGPMT010000069.1:0-11599 GCA_041487135.1 Binataceae bacterium (SeqCode)
CCAGATCGTCACCTGCAGGAACAGCGAGTAGAACCACTGCCCCAGGTCCGAGTTGGTGGCGAGCGTATTCATCGGCGCGTTGTATGGCTGGCAGGCGGCCAGCGCGCCGGCCGCCGCGATCGCTAAGACGAGCGGGCCGGCAATGCTCTTCAATCGTTGCGCGGGTCTCATTCCAGCTCTCCAGCGGGGGCGAACGGCCCGGAACTCGCCGCCATCAGGCGCCGGAGCCCCGGAAAAGCGCAGAGCGCGAAGGCGCCGAGAAAACCGGCCGTAACCGCGATCTCGACCCATCCGTAGGGAATCACCTCGGGTGAGAGCGACGGGACGATCAGCACGTAATCTTCGAGGAAGATTCCGACCAGTCCGAGCAACGCGACGCTGCCGAGGATTTTCGGGGTGCGCTTGGGGCGGCGTCCCAGCAGGACGAAGAACGGCACCCCCCATATCAACGTGATCATCGCGATCGAGAGCGGCAGCCACGGCATTATCGAGCGCCGCACGATGAAGAAGGTTTCCACCGGGATATCGCCGTACCAGATCACCAGGTACTGGGCAAAAAGCAGGTAGACCCAGAAGACCGAGAAGGCGAACACCATCTTGCCAAGATCGTGCAGTACGCGGCGGTTGAAGAACACCACGCGGCGCCCAAAGGCGGCCTGAAGGATTACGGCCGTCAGCGCCATGGCGGTAATCCCGCTCCAAAAGGAGGTGGCGAAGAACCAGGCGCCGAACAATGTGCTGCGCCATTGCGGCGACAGCGACATGATCAGATCGAAGGCGAGCAGCGAGTAGACGAAGGCGAAGCTCAGCGCCACGGCCGGCGACAGCCGGCGCATGATGTTGGGCGGCAGCACGATATTGTTGGGCGTCTTGGCCCACTCGCGCACCACCTCGCGGCGCGAGGCCGATACGAACCACAGGCTAAGCAGCGTCAGCAGCAGCAGCCCGGCCCCGTCGCGCGCGAACAGGAACGGCGCATTCAACCACATCGTCTTCTGCGGATCGGGATGCAGCACCCAGGGGAAAATCGCGGCGCGGCCGGCCCACATGCCCCAGAACAGCAGGAAGCCGAGCGGGATGAAGCCGGCGAACATCTCAGCCAGCCGGTATTGCGCGGGTCCCGCCCAGCGGCCCTGGCTCAGATAGAAGGCGGTGGAAACCACCACCCCGCCCTGCGCGATACTCATCCAGAACAGCAGATTTACCAGGTAGGCCTGCCATGCCCGCGCGGCCATGCCCTGCCAGAGCGCCAGGAAAAATCCGACCGCTCCGACCGCCACGAGCACGACCGCAAGCGTCGTCCAGGAGCCGAGCGAGAGCTGGATCGGTTCGTGCGCCCCCGGCGCGGGAGCCCGCGATGTAGACTCTGAGTTGGAACTCATGTTTGCCCGGCCTTATCTCGTCTCAGTCATATCTCAGTCATCATTGTCGATCGTCGAAACCGGATCGCGGCGGCGCGCCCCGGCGATGCGTCCGTTGGTCACACCGGCTCGCGGGTGACCTCGTCGGCGCCGCCCTCCTTGAGCAGCGCCTCGAGGCGGGCGCTCTCGGCCTCGTCGCAGCTCACCACCAGCCCGAAGCGATCGGCGCTGAAATGCGCATTGTAGCCCGCCAGCGGCTCCGTCACCGGCATCCGCGAGGTGAAGAAAAATCCCGCCACGCCGGCGATGCCGCCGCACAGGATCATCAACTCGAACACAATAATCAGATACGCCGGTATCGACGCGATCGGCTTGCCGCCGGCGTTGAGGTTCCATTCGTAAGAAGTGCCCAAGGTCAGCGCGAAACCGGACAGCGCTCCGAAGATGCCTCCGGCCAGCACCCAGCTCCGCACGAAGCTCGGCCGCTCGTAAAGCGCGTCGATAATCTTCTCGCTCGGTATCGGCGAGAAGACCTGCGGGCGGACCTGGGCCTCGCGCAGGCGCTCGATGGTGTGAACGCAGCGCTCCTCGTCGGCAAACGAGGCGACCAGCCGGACTTCGCTCATGCCGCCCTCCGGTAGTTGTCGCGCAGCGCCTCGCGCAGCCACTGGATACCTTCCTTCAGCTCGGTCATCGAGATGATCGGCATGAAGCGGGCGAACAGCGAAAACAGCATCAGGAACCAGGCGAAGCTGCCGACGGTGATGAAAATTTCGGTGACCGACGGATGGTAGAAGCGCCACTGCGAGGGTTCGGTGTTGGTCGCCAGCGAGCCCTCGATAATCACGAACCGCTCCAGCCACATCCCGACGTTCACGAACAGCGCGATGATGAACAGCCAGGCAGTGCTGATCCGGACCCGCGGCGAGAACAGCAACAGCGGAATTACGCAGTTGCACGCGACCATCATCCAGAACAGGTAGCCCTGCGGACCGAAGTAGCGCTGATGGAAGGTCATCAGCTCGAACGCGTCCTGGCTGTACCAGACGATGAAGGATTCGCAGACATAGGAGTACGAGATGATGAGCGAGGTCAGCAGGATAACCTTGGCCAGGTTGTCGAGATGCCAGGGAGTGATGAGCTCCTCGAGTCCCATGATCTTGCGCATCGGGATGAGCAGCGTCAGCACCATCGCGACGCCCGAGAAGATCGCGCCGGCGACGAAGTAGGGGGCAAAGATCGTGCTGTGCCATCCCGGCACCTGCGTCATCGCGAAATCCCAGGACACGACGCTGTGCACCGAGATCACCAGCGGCGCCGCGAAGCCCGCCAGCAGCAGATAGGCCATCGAGAAGTTCCGCCACTGACGGTCGGTCCCCTGCCATCCCATCGACAGCAGCGAGTAGAAGGTCTTGCGCCAGCCGCGGGCCGCGTCGCGCGCGTTGGCGACGTCCGGCATCAGCCCCATGAAAAGGAACAGGCTGCTGATCGTCAGGTAGGTCGAGATGGCGAAGAAGTCCCAGACCAGCGGCGAGCGGAAATCCGGCTGCAGCGAGCGCTGGTTGGGATAGGGCGCGAGCCAGTAGAAAAACCACGGCCGGCCCAGATGGATGATCGGAAAGAGCCCGGCGGTCAGCACTGCGAAGACCGTCATGGTTTCGGCCGCACGATAGACGGCCGTGCGCCAGCGCGTGCGGAACAGGAACAGGATCGCCGAGATCAGCGTGCCGGAGTGCGCGATACCGACCCAGAAGACGAAATCCGTAATGTAGATCGCCCACATCGTGGGCTGGGTCAGGCCGGTCACCCCCAGGCCGCTGTAAACCTGGTTGGTCCACAGCGCGCCCGCCACGCAGATGAAGAACGCGCAGAAGCAGATCCAGGCCCAGAACTGGAGCCCGCCGGGCTCCAGCACGCGGCGCACCTGGCGATCGATATCGGTAAAGGTCGGCGCCGAGACCCCAGTCGTCTGTGCGGCGGCTGCCACTTAAGCTCTCCCTTTCTCGTGATAAATTTCGCGCAGGTAGGTAATCGCCGGCAGGGTGTTGAACTCCGCGTTGAACACGCGATAGGTGCGGAGCTGGTTGTCCTTGCGCCGCCGCATCATCTCGCTCTGCTGATCGTTCATGTCGCCGAAGCTGATCGCGCGCGTCGGACAGGCCTGCGCGCAGGCCGGGACGATCTCGCTGTCGCGCAGCTTCCGGTCGCCGGTTTTGGCGTCGATTTCGACCGAGACGATGCGCTGGATGCAGAAGGTGCACTTCTCCATCACGCCCGCCCCGCGCACCGTCACGTCGGGATTGAGCTGCAGATGGAGCGGCGCCGGCCATTCGGGCTTGTACCAGTTGAAGCGCCGCACCTTGTAGGGGCAGTTGTTCTCGCAATAGCGCGTGCCGACGCAGCGGTTGTAATTCTGGCCGTTGATTCCCTCCTCCGTATGATAGGCGGCGAACACCGGACAGACCGGCTCGCAGGGCGCATGCTCGCACTGCTGGCAGAGCATCGGCGTGATGTACATCAGCGGCGCCTTGTCGGCCTGCTCCTTGGGCGGCGTGAAGCGCTCGATCCTCATCCACGACATGATGCGGCCGTCGGCGCATCCCTCCTTGCCGATGACGGCGAGGTTGTTCTCCGCGTAGCAGGCCGCGACACACGCGCTGCATCCGGTGCAGGCGTTGACGTCGATGGTCATGCCCCACTTATGGGTCGGATACTTGAACGGCGCGTACATCTCGTAGGGGCCGGGCACCGTTTCCGACTCGGGCGCGACGCCGCGGGCCAGGTCCTCGATGCTCATCGCCTCGACGATGTTGCGGCCCATCATGTCTTCCGAGTAGAGCGGCGACACCAGCGCGCTCTTGCGGCCCGTCGCGTGCACCTTGACCGCGGCGCTGCGCGCGCCGGGCGCCAGGACGGCGAAGGCGTTGGCGCCGCGCCCCTTCGCATAGCGGCCGTAGGAGGTATGCCCCTGCCCCAGCGGCATCGCGATCACCCCGGAGCGGACATGCTCGGAAACCAGCGCGGAGACCGCGACCGTGCCCTGATCGGTCTGAAGCTCGATCATCTCATTGGCCGCGATACCGAGCGCCTTGGCCGTATCCGGATGAATCTCCGCCCAGCTATCCCAGACGATCTGATCGACCGGCTCGGGAATCTCCTGCAGCCAGGGCTTGTCGGCGCCGCGGCCATCGTAGAGGAAAATATGCGGATAGACGGCGAGCGCGAGATCGGGGCCTGCGCCGGGCGGCTTGGGCTTGTTCTGAAAGACCGCCGGGTTGAACTTGACGTCGGCGGCCTTCGCGTCGGCGAAGACGCCACCGTCGCGCAGCGCCTGCGCGAAGAAATCCTCGGGCTTGTTCTTGTCGCCGAGCTGCTTCTGGAGCTGCTGAAAGCCGGCGTTGACGGCGTCCGCCATGGTCTGCCACGGCACCGTCTTGCTGTCGGCGCCCGCCGCGCGGGCCGAATCGAGTATCACATCGCCGAGGTCGCGGCTTTCGAACACCGGCTGCATCACCGGCTGTCCGAGGCCGCTGACACCCGCCCGCGGCGCGCTGTCGCGCCAGGCCTCGAGCGGATGATGAATCGGGAGCAGCAGATGCGCCTTGTCGGCGGTCTCGTCGGGCACCAGGCCGCACCATACGACGAACGGCACCTGGCGCAGCGCGTCGTTGAACTTGGCCGCCGGTGACATCGCGTAGATGGGGTTCGAGCCGGCGATCACCAGGACCTCGATCTGCTTCTGATTCATCGCCGCGATTAGGCCGTCGAGGTCGGCTTGGGGGCTCAGCGGCGAGGGCGGCGAGCCCGCGAGAAAGGCGACGGTCTTTCCCAGGTTTCCGGTCACGGCGTTCAAGACATAGGCCGCAACGTGGGTCTCCTTGTCTTCGGTGCCGGCCAGCGCGACCGCGCCCTCGGCCTGCCCGAACATCTGCCCCAGCCGCACGATGGTCTCGGCGGGGACGCCGGTCTGCTGGCTCACCGCGTCCGGATCGTAGCCGTCGACGAAGCTCTTGAGGGTCGCGATGTCGAAGCCCGAGTTGGGCGAGATCCATCCCTGGCGCACCAGTACGTACAGCACGCTCATCGCGATGGCCGCTTCGTGACCCGGCTTCACCCCGACCCAGTCGTCGCACTTGGCCGCGGTCAGATTCATTCGGGGGCCGACGTAGGCCGCGCGCCCGATCGTGAGCTTTCCGCGCCGTTCCTTGGGCGTGCGGAAAGCGGCGTATTGGCGCGCCAGTTCGATCGGCGACTCCCAGGTCTCGATAAAATCGGCGCCGAACGAGATCAGCGCCTCGGCCTGATCAAGATGGTAGACCGGCGCATCGCCGCGCCCGAAGCAATCCTGGGCCGCCTGCCGCGCCACGGAATTCGCCAACGGCTCGTGGAAGACGGCTTTGCTCGAGTTCCATGCCGAGAGCCAAAGCCCGGCGATCTTATCCAGCGTCGGACCCTGCGGACGCGCAAGATACGCGACCCGGTCCTTGCCGGCCTTGGCGGCCGTCGACAGGCGTCCGATGAGCGCGCGGGTCGCCACGTCCCACGAGATCCTGCGCAGCCGGCCGTCATCGCCGCGGACGAACGGATGGGCCAGGCGGTCGGGATTGTAGAGGCCCTGGAGCGAGGCCTGGCCGCGGGCGCAGAGCGCGCCCTGGCCGATGGGATCCTTGGGATTACCCTCGAGCTTGATTACCCGCCCCTCGCGCACGCGCGCCACCACCCCGCATCCGGCCCCGCATTCCGTACAGGTCGTGGCATAGAACGAGGGCACGCCGGGGATCATATTTTCGTCGGGAACGACGTAGGGAATAATCTGTCGCCCGGCCGGTTCGCATCCGGGAATCGCCGCGGCGGCGCCCGCCGCACTGGCGATCTTGAGAAACGACCGTCTGCTGAGCCCTTCTGACATCAGAACCCTCGCTTAATGGTGGCAGACAAAGCAGTCCTGGGTGGCGCCACGCTTTTGATGACAATCGAGGCAGAAGCCCATGTTGATCTCGTGCACCGGCTCGATGCGGTCCATCTCTTCTACCGGACCGTGACATTCCTGGCACGCGACCCCGGCCCAGATATGCGGCTGATGGGTAAAGCGCACGAAATCGGGAAGCGTGTAGACCCGGTTCCAGCGAATCTCGAACGGCGGCTGCGAGTGATCGGTCCACGGGCGCGTCACCGGCTTCAACCCGCCGAACAGGGCGTCGCCATGGCATCCCACACAACGTTGCACCGGCGGCACGCCCGAGGTCTGCGAGCGGCGCGCGTACTCATGGCAGTATTGGCAGGGAATCTTGTTCACGCCGGCGTGAATACGATGGCTGAAGGGGATCGGCTGCTGGACGTCCTGGCGCGGCGCCCATGGCCGCTGCGAAAACGCGAGCACCATCAGGCCGCCGACAAAAGTAGCCAAGGCGACAGGAATCAATATCCGGTTCATCGTGTCATCAGATCCGGTTTACCAGCGAGATCCGGTTTACAATCGGGCGCAGCCCCGCCAAAACCCGTCCCAAGCCACCGCGCAGGACGGGAGCTTTCAAGCGACCACGCCACACGCACAATATTTCAGCAGAGCGGCAACCTTGCCGTTGGAAACCGTCGCTACTCCCGCTGCATTCAAACCATAAACGCAAAAACAACTAACATTGCGCTGCCCCTTGAGCAAGAGAAAATAATGGCCGGGAGACATTTTGTCGAGCGAATCAGAAAGCCTCTGGCGATCGCGCCCGAGGCGAAAATAATGGATAAGTCGCCGAACCGCGTCTGCGGCGGCAACCGGATTCGAAGCGGACCTGGATGTTGTGTACTCATCGATTCAAACCCCGTTTAAACCGCCGCCGGGCTGTGATAGCTAATTATAGTTAAGATTGGTTTCGGAGCGTTGCCGCATACGTGCAAATCAAGCCTGCTGCGCGATTGAGCCTGCTGCCGCCCTACCTGTTCGCCGAGCTCGATCGGCTGAAAAGGGAGATCCAGCAGAAAGGCGTCGACGTAATCAGCCTCGGGATTGGCGATCCCGACCTTCCGACGCCCCGCTTCATAATCGAAAGTTTACAGCGCGCGGCCGAGAACCCGCCCAACCATCGCTATCCCGACTACGAGGGGCTGGAGCGCTTCCGCCAGGCAGCGAGTGCATGGTACCTGCGCCGCTTCGGGGTCAAGCTCGACCCGCTGCGCGAGGTCTTCGCGCTGATCGGCTCCAAGGAAGGGATTGCGAATTTTGCGACCGCGGTGGTCGACCCGGGCGATATCGTGCTGATTCCAGACCCTGGCTATCCGGTCTACTTCTCGGGATGCATATTCAACGGCGGCGAGCCTTATTTCATGAAGCTCCGGCGCGAGCACGGCTTTCGCCCGGATTTCGGGGCGATTCCGCCGGAGATCGCGCGGCGCTCCAAGATGATGTGGCTCAACTACCCGAATAATCCCACCGCCGCCACCGTCGATCGCTCGTTCTTCGAAGAAACGGTCGCCTACTGCCTCAAGCACGACATCATCCTCGCCCACGATGTCGCCTATTCCGAAATCGCCTACGACGGCTATCGCGCGCCGAGCGTGCTCGAAGTCCCCGGCGGGATGGAATGCGCGATCGAGTTCCATTCGCTGTCGAAGACCTACTCGATGACCGGATGGCGCGTTGGCTTCGCGATCGGCAACGCCCAGTTGGTCAAGGCGCTGGGCCAGGTGAAGACCAACATGGACTCGGGCGTCTTTCAGGCCGTACAGGAAGCGGCAATCACCGCCATGGAGTCGGGCGACGACGCGGTGCGCGAATACTGCGCAATCTACCGCGAGCGGCGCGACACGATGGTCGGGCTGCTGCGCAAGCTCGGCCTGCCATGCGAGGTGCCGCGCGCAACCTTCTACCTGTGGGCGCAGGTCCCGCAGGGCTATACCTCGGTTTCGTTCACCGAACGCGTGCTCAAGGAGGCCGGCGTGGTGATTACGCCGGGCTCCGGATTCGGCAAGGGTGGTGAGGGGTTCGTTCGCTTCTCCATGACCGTGGGGAGCGAACGGCTGAAAGAGGCGGTTGACCGACTAGCGGCTCTGCGGCTGTAACGGGTGGGGATGCCCCATCGGGCTTTCATCGGGATTGGAAGTAATCTGGGAGATAGGGCCGGTAACTACCGGGACGCGATTGCGCGGCTGCAGGCCCTGCCCGAAACCCGGATCGTCCGGCAATCATCGATCTACGAGACTGAGCCCGTCGGCCTGGTTCGCGGCAGCAGCCCGTTCTTAAACGGCGTGGTCGAGATCGAAACCGACCTCGAGGCGCCGGCGCTGCTCGCCCGCCAGCAGGCGATCGAGCGGATGATGGGGCGCAAGCGCGTGCGCGGCCGCAAGCCCAAGGCGCGCGGCCCCTACCGGCCGCGGATCATCGATCTCGATCTGCTGTTCTTCGACAAGGAAGTGATCGATTCGCGCAATCTGCAGGTGCCGCATCCGCGCCTGCATGAGCGGCGCTTCGTGCTGGTGCCGATGAGCGAACTGGCGCCGGCGCTGATGCATCCCAAGCTCAACCATTCGATCTCGGAGCTGCTGGCCGCGCTCAAGGCTCCGGGACGGGTCACCCTGATGCGCGCGGAACTGTTGCGCCCGCAGTCAAATCGACGGGAGGTCGTCACGCGATGAAGTTCTTTCTGGATACGGCGGAGGTGAAGGAGATACGGGAAGCGGCGAGCTGGGGGCTGGTCGACGGCGTGACCACCAACCCGAGCCTGATCGCGAAGAGCGGGCGGCCCTACGCCGAGGTGCTGCGCGAGATCTGCGAACTGGTCGACGGCCCGGTCAGCGCCGAGGTGGTCGCGACCGAGGCCGCCGCGATGCTCGAGGAGGGGCTGAAGCTCGCCAAGATCCATCGCAACATCGTGGTCAAGTGTCCGGTCACGATCGACGGGCTCAAGGCGACCAGCGCGCTCTCGCACCGCGGCATCCGCGTCAACGTGACGCTGATTTTCAATCCCTTACAGGGGCTGGCCGCGGCCAAGTGCGGCGCCGCGTTCCTGTCGCCGTTCGTCGGCCGGCTCGACGATATCGGGCAGGACGGCTTCGAGATCGTCGCGCAACTGGTCCGCATCATGCGCAACTATGGCCTGCCGGCCGAGGTGCTGGTCGCGTCGGTTCGCTCACCGAGCCATCTGCTGCGCGCGGCCGAGGCAGGCGCCCACGTGGCGACGATTCCACTCGCGATCCTGAAACAGTCGCTGCATCATCCGCTGACCGACAGCGGGCTCGAGAAGTTCCTCGCCGACTGGCGCGCCACCCAGCAGAAGATCGAGTAGCGTCACGCCTTCGGGTCACTCCCCCATCCGGGGATAGAGGCGGGCGGCGATCGCGACCAACACGGCCATGGTGACCGTGAGCACCACCAGATCGATCGTGACATTGAGACTGCCGCTCGGGGCGCGCAGCATGAACTTGCGCAGCGCATCGACCTCGTAGGTCAGCGGATTCAGTCGCGAGACGATCTGCAGCCAGCGCGGCATCAGGTGGATCGGATAGATGGCGTTGCTGGCGAAGAAAATCGGCATCGTCAGCACCTGTCCGATACCCAGGAACCGCTCCCGGGTCCTCACGATGCAGGCCACCACGACCGAGAAGGTGGAGAAAAGTGCCGCCCCGAGCGCGATGAAAAAGATCACCGCCAGCAGATGCGCCGGCTCGAAGCTGAGCTCGAGGCCGAGCAGCAGCGCCAGCAGATAGACCACCAGCGCCTGCGAGAGGCCGCGCACGGTCGACGAGAGCGCCTTGCCGAGCACCAGGGCGCTGCGCGGCGCGGGGCTGACGAGGTAGCGGTTCAGGATCCCGGCATCGCGCTCCCAGATGGTATTGATGCCATAGAAGATCGCGACGAACAGCACGCTCTGGCCGAGAATGCCGGGCGCGAGAAAGTTGAGATACGAAGTCCCGCCGGCGCCCGACAGCCCACGCACCCGCGCCATCACGGTGCCGAACAGCAGCAGCCACAATGCGGGTTGCACCGCTCGCATCACCAGCTCGGTACAGTCATGGCGCAGCTTGCGCAGCTCGGCGTCCGCGACGCCGAGCACCTGGATGCCGTAATTCGCGATCGCCGGTATCGCTCTCATCGGCGCTCGCGGGCGCTGCGCCGCGCACGCCGGGCCTCCCGATAGCCGCCGCCCGGTTCGATTTCGACGCCGATAAAATGCGCAAACACGTCATCGAGCGTGGCCCCCGGTCCGACCTCGACCTTCAGATCGGTGGGCGAGCCGACAGTTTCGATGCGTCCGTGATGCATCAGCGCGATCCGGTCGCACAACTCGTCGGCCTCGGCCATATCGTGAGTGGTGATGAACATCGTCATGCCCAGGGTTTCGCGCAGCTCGCGGACATGGTCGTGCACCGCGCGCCGCGCGAGCGGGTCGAGCCCCACCGTCGGCTCATCCATCATCAGGACCTTAGGATGATGCAACATGCTCTGAGCGATCTCGAGCCGCCGTATCATCCCGCCCGAGTAGCTATGCACCAGGCGGTTGGCGACCTCGCCAAGGTTCGTCATCTCGAGCGCCTGGGCAATCCGAGTCGCGCGCTCTCGCCTTGGAATCGCATAGAGCCGGGCGGAAAGCAGCAGGTTTTCATACCCGGTGAGGGCGCCGTCGGCGGACAGCAGTTGTTGGACATAGCCGATATTCCGGCGCACCGCGGCGGCTTCTTTCCTGACGTCGAAGCCGGCGACTTGCGCATCGCCCGACGAGGCCGGCAGCAGCGTCGTCAAGATCTTGATGAGCGTGCTCTTGCCGGCGCCGTTCGATCCGATGAGCCCGAAAATCTCCCCGTAAGGAACGCTTATCGAGACCTCGGCAACGGCCAGCAAATCGCCAAAGCGGCGGGTCAGTGCGCGGGTCACGATCGCCGGCTCTGGAGTTTTTCGATCAGCGTCCGAGGTAATCGTCTGGTGCGCCTCTCACACCGCCGCTTTCCGATAATTCGAAAGGCTGGGCGGCGCGGTCAGTTTGCGGCGGCGCGCTCGGAGATCAGCTTGTCGAGCTCGATCCGGAGCCTGGCGAGCACTTCGTTGTAGCGGAAGTTGCCGAGCTTGGCGTCCTTCTTCTTGAGGTTGACCGTGGTCGGCCCGCACCACAGCCCCAGGTCGGCATCGTCGGTCTCACCCGGCCCGTTCACCCGGCATCCCATGACCGCGATGGTTATCCGATGCGCCGCGGCGTAGGCGCTCATCTCCTTCACCGCCTGGGCGAGCTCGATGAACTTCTCGTTCTCGACCC
>JBGPMT010000070.1:0-11195 GCA_041487135.1 Binataceae bacterium (SeqCode)
AGCATCAGCGGGATCGAGAAGCTGAGCCCGCCCGCCAGTGCTGTGAAACTCGAGATCGGCCGGAGCAGCGAAAGGTCCGCACCGGCCATGTAGGCCCCCGCCATCGTGGTGGTGAGCAGGGTGAGCAAGAACAGCACCGCGTTGAGGCGCGGAATCTTCACCGGTGTTGCCGCTTGCGTGTAGGGCTCGTGATCGGTCGGGTAGCGCGGGATTTCGCTCAGCACCGTCGGGGCGCTCTTGTCGGCATCGAGTTGCTTGACCGGCTCGTTCATTTGCGCACGTCTACTTTCACGGGCATGCCGGGTTGCGCCGCAAATCGCCGCGCGGCGCTGCCGTCGCGGACCGCGACTTCCAGCAGCTCGAAGCTTCCAAATGTTGCTAGTGAGGCACCTTTGGGTACGTCGCCGTATGTCTCGCAAACCGGGAGCGAAGCACCGGATGCGATCTTAACCGAAAGCCTGCGGCCGGAAAAGCCAGCGGCAAAGCGCATAAAGCTTGGTTTGTCGATGTTGGTGACCAGGTTCCCGTAACCGTCGACGTAGATCACCTCGCCCCGCAGCTCGTTCTTTGCGACTTGCGGATGATCGATTTCGAGCGGTTCGATCCCCTTAATTGCCCGGCCCAGCGCAGCCAGCCGCGTACCCTTCCAAAGATAGGCGGCGGCGGGCGCGAAAAGATCCCGGCCGTGAAAGGTCGAGCCTAGGTGCGGCAGGCGATAGCGTTGCGAGGTCAACTCGACGATTCGCACGATGCCGGCGGCCTCGGCCGCCGGAAACAGCAGACCGTTGTCGGGTCCGACCAGGCGGCATCCCGCGGCGGTTTCAATCGCGATTGGACGGCGCGCGGTGCCGACCCCCGGGTCGATCACCGCCAGGAAAACCGTGCGCCGGGGGAAATAGCGCCAGCTCTCGCGCAGCGCGATCGCGCCGGCGACGACCGACTGCGGCGGGATTCCGTGGGTAATATCGACCAGCGGGGCCTCGGGTGCGATGGTCGCGATCACGCCCTTCATCGCACCGACATAGTGATCGCGATAGCCGAAATCGGTGAGCAGGGCGATCGGGTAACGCCGGCCGGGATGACTGCGCATCGTGCCTGCCTACCGGCCAGCCAGCTCCTCGCGGACTGCGGCCGCCAGCAGCGGGAACATGATCTCGTGATGGCCGGTCAGCATGATGGCACGGCCGCCCGACTCGGTTGGACGCTCCAGTACGTTGACCCGCGGCCGGTAGTGGCGGATGAAATCCATATCGGCCGCGGTGAAGTTGCGCACCTTGCGGCCCAGGTTTCGCGCCAGGTTGAGCGCCTTCAGGAAAACCTCGGGCATTATGACCGCCGATCCGAGATTCAGCACCACCCCGGCCGAGAGCTCCGCCACGACCGCGGCCAGCCGGCGGAAATCGTGCATCGTTGCCTGACCGATCGCGGCGCCGTCGGCCGACGGGTGCATATGGATGATGTCGGCGCCAAGCGCGACGTGCACGGTCGCAGGCACGCCGAGGCGCCAGGCGGTTGCGAAGAGGCTGGTGTTGCGGAAGCGCAGGCGGCGCTCCCAGATCTCGCGCCCGACAATTTCGCCGAGCCCCCGGTTTTCGGCCGCCGCCGTCCGCGCCGCCTGATTCAGAAACGCGCCGGTCTCCTCCGCCATCCCGAAACTGCCGTCGGCCAGCCCCTCGCCGACGTCCTCCGAGGTGCGGCCGGCGAAGGCGAGTTCAAAATCGTGGATGATCGCCGCGCCGTTGGTCGCGACGGCGCTGACGATTCCATCGCGCATCAAGCCGCAAATTATCGGGCTCAGACCGAGCTTGATCGGATGGGCTCCGGAGAGCATCAGGAACGGCCTGCCCGCTCGATGGGCACGCGCGATGCGGCGCGCCAGTTCGCGCAACTGCGCCGCGGCCAGAACTTCGGGCAGGGAGTCAAGAAAAGTGCGCATCGTGGAGCCCGGCTTTACGGTGACCGCGAACTGCTTGCGCATGACCTTGCGCGACAGCGTGGCGAGCTTGCGCGTCCGCGCGCGGCTCGGATCGAGTGGTCGAGGCTTTATCGGCACCGGCTGGCTCTCATCGCTACGGCGTCACTTTTCCGGTCGATAAACTACTCGATGCTCGAACGATGTGCCAAGCGCGGTTTTTCTTGCCAGCGGCGTGAAGTGATGCGACAACTTGGCAGGCGCCGCTAGCACCATGAGGCTGACACCGAGGGAAATCGACAAACTGACGATCTTCACCGCCGGCGAGCTGGCGCGAAAGCGCCGCGCGCGCGGTCTCAAGCTGAATCATCCCGAAGCGGTCGCACTGATCAGCGCCGAGCTGCTCGAGGGAATTCGCGACGGACGCTCGGTCTCGGAGCTGATGGAGTACGGGTGCAAGATTCTCACGCGCGAGGACGTGATGGAAGGCGTGCCGGAGATGATCGACGAGCTGCAGGTCGAGGGAACCTTCCCGGACGGCACCAAGCTGGTGACAATTCATCGGCCGATTCGCTAGAGTTGCGCGGCAAACCAGTCTACCGGAGCGATGCCGATGATTCCCGGCGAGTACCTGCTGGCTGCCGACGAGATCCTGGCCAATAGCGGCCGTGAGACCTGCGAGCTGCGCGTGGTCAACACCGGCGACCGCCCGATCCAGGTCGGCTCCCATTTCCATTTCTTCGAGGTCAACAAGGCTTTGCGATTCTCGCGCGCCCGCGCTTTTGGCATGCGGCTTAACATCCCGGCGGGAACCGCGGTCCGGTTCGAGCCCGGCGACGATCGACTCGTGACGCTGGTACGCATCGGAGGAAACCGGGTGGTGCGCGGACTCAACCGCCTGACCGATGGACCGGCCGACCCGTCGCGCCGCGACGCTCTGTCTCGCGCGGCCGCGGCGCGCGGCTTTCTCGATGAAGACTCATGAGTCTCAGGATTCCCCGCAAAGAGTACGCGGAACTCTATGGCCCGACCACCGGCGACCGGATTCGGCTCGCCGATACCGAACTCTTCATCCGCGTCGAACGCGATTTTGCGCACCCCGGTGATGAGGCCAAGTTCGGCGGCGGCAAGGTGATCCGCGACGGCATGGGCCAGTCCTCCAGTGCGACGGCCGCCGGCGGCGCGCTCGACCTGGTGATTACCAACGCCGTCATCCTCGACCATTGGGGCGTGATCAAGGCCGACATCGGGATCCGCGGCGGCCGGATAGTCGCGGTTGGCAAAGCGGGTAATCCCGACCTGATGGAGGGGGTGACGCCCGGGATGACAGTCGGCGCCGCCACCGAGGTGATCGCCGCCGAAAACCGGATCGTCACCGCGGCCGGAATCGACGCTCACATCCATTTCATCTGCCCGCAGCTCGCCTTCGAGGCCCTGTCGGCCGGAGTCACTACGCTTATCGGGGGCGGCACCGGCCCGGCCACCGGCACCAACGCGACCACTTGCACACCCGGTCCCTGGAATATCCAGCGGATGCTGCAGGCGGTCGAAGGTCTGCCGCTCAATTTCGGATTTCTCGGCAAGGGCAACGCGTCGGCCCCGGAACCGCTGCGCGAACAGCTCGCGGCGGGCGCGATGGGACTGAAGCTGCACGAGGATTGGGGCACCACCCCGGCCGCTATCGACTGTGCGCTCACGGTCGCCGACGAGTACGACGTCCAGGTCGCGATCCATACCGATACGCTGAACGAGGCGGGCTTCGTGCAAGACTCGATCGACGCCTTCAAGGGCCGCACGATTCACACCTATCACACCGAGGGGGCGGGCGGCGGCCACGCGCCGGATATCATCCGGGTCTGCGGCGAGCCCAACTGCCTGCCGTCCTCGACCAATCCCACCATGCCGTTCACGGTCAACACGCTCGACGAGCATCTCGACATGCTGATGGTCTGCCATCATCTCGACCCCGAGATTCCCGAGGACGTCGCGTTCGCCGAGTCGCGGATTCGCGCCGAGACCATCGCCGCCGAGGACATCCTGCACGACCTTGGCGCGATCAGCATGATGTCGTCCGACTCGCAGGCGATGGGGCGCGTCGGCGAGGTGATCATCCGCACCTGGCAGACCGCCGACAAGATGAAGCGCCAGCGCGGCGCACTGGCCGGCGAGACGGATGGCGCCGACAACCTGCGCGCCCGCCGCTACGTCGCGAAGTATACGATCAACCCGGCGATCGCGCACGGCGTCGCGCACGAGATCGGATCGATCGAAGCCGGTAAGCTCGCGGACCTGGTGATCTGGAAGCCGGCCTTCTTCGGCGTCAAGCCCGAGCTGGTGGTCAAGGGCGGCATGATCGCGTGGGCCGCGATAGGCGATCCCAACGCGTCGATTCCCACGCCCGAACCGGTCATCTATCGGCCGATGTTCGCCGCCTTTGGCGAAGCGCCGCGCGCGACCGCGCTGACCTTCGTATCGAAAGCCGCGCTGGAGGCCGGTATCGGCGCGCAGCTCGGCCTGAGCCGGCGGCTTGCGGCGGTCGGCCGATGCCGCGGGCTCGGCAAGCGCGACATGATCAACAACGACGCGCTGCCGAGGATCGAGGTCGATGCGGAGACCTACGAAGTGCGCGCCGACGGCGAGCTGCTCACCTGCGAGCCCGCGCGGGTGCTGCCGATGGCCCAGCGGTATTTTCTCTTCTAGCCGAGTTGACCCGGAGGGAAAGTGGCAGCCAATCGGCAAGAATCGTTGACGCCGAGCATCTAAGCGTGGAAACTCGTGGTTTGATTACCTGTCGAGCGTTACGAAAGAGTTTCTGGCATTATTGTGGCGAACCGGTCAGGGCCGGCTTCTTCCAAACCTATGAATTTCCAAGGCCCTTTTAAGGCCGTCAAAACGATAAGCAAAACGGCATCCCGCCTGCCGGATTTTATCGCAGTGGGACCGCCGCGCACCGGCACCACCTGGCTCCATCGCGCGCTGGGCGGCCACGTCGGCTTGCCCGCCGGAATCAAGGAGACACAATTTTTCAGGTGGAACTATGCGATGGGACTCGACTGGTACCGGTCGTTCTTCCGCGACTGCCCAGCCTGGTTGCCGGTTGGTGAGATTGCGCCGACCTACTTCGACTCTCTGGAGGCCCGCGAACGAATCGCCGCCGCGATCCCGCGATGCCGAATCATCTGCTCGCTGCGCGATCCGGTCGCTCGCGTCTACTCGCAGTACAAAGCCTGGCACCGGGCGGCGCTGGTAGAAGGTCCGTTCGACTATAGCCGCCATCGCGAGCAGCTTAGCGCCTCGAGGAGCTACGCATTCAACGTACGGGCGTGGCGGCAGACCTTCGGCGCCGAAAATGTGCTGGTTGTGCTCTATGACGACCTGCGCGCCAACCCGCAGGCGTACCTCGATTCGATATGCGCCTTTCTCGGTATCGCGAAGATCGACCTCGCCACCTCGGCGGTCGGCGCGCAACCGATCAATTTGTCCGAGCGGGGACCACGCAACCTTCGAATGGCGCGCTGGGCGCACGCGCGTCGCGTCCGGCTGATCAAGGAAAGGAAAATTCAGCTCGCGCGCTTTATCGAGGCCGGTATGCCTCTTTGGCGCTTCTTTTTCGCCGGCGGACCGTTGTACGCGCCGCTCGACCCGGAGACGGAGGCGCACCTGCGCCGGCAGTTTCGGCCCGAGGTCGAGGAACTCGAGTTAGTCCTGGGCCGCGAACTTTCGGCCTGGAAGGCGCCCGTCGATCAATCGAGCGCGCGAACCGGCAAGTGATTCATTCGCGTTCCAGCGGTCGGCGATGATCGTGATCGAGCAGCTGGTTGATCCGCCCGAACCAGGGGTGCTGGCCGGTCTCGAACGCGACCGTTTGCCGCTCGGCTGGGAGGAACGGCGATGGACTCGGCGGCGCGTGCGCACCGCCGCCGGCCGCGAGGTCGCCCTCGCGTTGCCGACCGGGACGGTGCTCGAGCCCGGCGCGATCCTGCTGGTCGAACGCGACTGGTATCTCGAAGTCGAGGTGCTCCCCGAGCCGCTGATCGCGATTCAACCCGGCTCATGGCCGGCCGCGATTCGCGCTGCTTTCGAGATCGGCAACCGCCACTTTCCGCTGGCGATCGACGGCGAGACGATTCTCGTGCCCGACGACCCCGCGATGGAACAGCTTGCGATCCGTCTCGGCGGCCGCTGGGAGCGGCGCAGTGCCGTGTTCCAGCCGCTCGCCACGAGCCCCGCGCGGCATAGTCATGACGCCTGAAGCGCTGGTAAGCCTGCTGCGATTCGCCGACGGACTTTTCCCGGCCGGCGGCTATGCCCACTCGCTGGGACTCGAAACCTACGTGCAGCGTGGCACGATTACCGATGCGGACGGCGCGGAGAGCTACCTGCGTGCCTATCTCGAAGCCTCGGCCGGACCGTGCGACGCAGTGGCCGCGGTCGGCGCGCTCAAGGCGGCACGCCGCAATGATCTGGCCGCGCTGCTGGATTTCGGTCGCGCCCTTGACGCGATGAAACCGGCCCTCGAATTGCGCGAGGCGAGCCGCCAGATGGGCCGCCAGGCGCTGAGAGTCGCGGCCGCCACGGTGCGCGCGCCGATAGTCGAACAATTCGAGCGCGCCGCCGCCGACGCCGTCGCGCCGTGCCATCATGCGATCGTCTTCGGCCTCATCGGCGGGGTTTGCGGATGGACGCCCGCGAGCGCCGCCACCGCCTATCTCTACTCGAGCGCCGCCCAGCTCGTCGGCGCGGCGCTCAGGCTCCTCCCGATCGGCCAGCTCGAGGGGCAGCGGATACTCGCGCGCGCCGAGGCACAGATTACGCGCCTTGCGCGCGACGCGGCCGAGCGCAGCTTTGACGAAATCTGGAGCTTCGCTCCCGGAATCGAGATCGCGGCGATGCAACATGCCGGCCTCGACGCGCGGCTGTTCCGCTCATGATTCCCAAGCCGCTCAAGATCGGCATCGGCGGCCCGGTCGGTTCCGGCAAGACGGCGCTGGTCGAGGCGCTCTGCCGCGGGCTCGCGGCGCGCTACGAGATCTGCGTGATCACAAACGATATCTACACGCGCGAGGACGCCGAGTTCCTGGTGCGCCGCGGCGTGTTGGCGCCCGAGCGGATTATCGGCGTGGAGACCGGCGGATGCCCCCATACTGCCATCCGCGAGGATGCCTCGGTCAACCTGGAGGCCGTGCGCGAGCTGACGCGCCGCTTTCCCGGGACGGAAATCCTGTTCATCGAGAGCGGCGGCGACAACCTGGCTGCGACTTTCAGCCCGGAGCTGGTCGACGCGACGATCTATGTGATCGACGTGGCCGAGGGCGACAAGATTCCGCGTAAGGGCGGGCCGGGAATCACGCGCTCGGGCCTGCTGGTCATCAACAAGATCGATCTCGCTCCCTACGTCGGCGCGAATCTGACGGTGATGGAACATGACGCAAGAGGCGCCCGCGGCGACCGCCCGTTCGTCTTCACCAACCTGCGCGACGGCACCGGAGCCGGCGCGGTGGTCGACTGGATCCGCCGCGGCCTGCTGTTCGAAAACTGAGCGGGTCGGGCGCGACGGCTTTCTGCGCCTGGTCTTCGAACGGCGCGGCGCGCGGACCGTGCTCGCCGGTCAACGGATGACGCCGCCGCTGCAGGTGATGGCGCCGATGGAGCGCGCCGACGGCTCGGCCTACGTCATCATTCTCAACAACGGCGGCGGCTTGGTGGGCGGCGACTCGATGCGTATCGAGATCGCGCTCGGGCCCGGCAGCCGCGCCGCGATAACCACCGCCTCGGCCGGCAAGGTCTATCGCACCGCCGGCGCTCCCGCCTCGCATCAGACCACGGTGCGCCTGGGGACCGGCGCCCGGCTCGACTACCTTCCGGACCACCTGATTCCGCACCCCGGCGCCGCGTTGGTTCAGCGCTTGAGCGTCGTGATGGAGGGCGGGAGCCGGGCGATTCTCTACGGCGCGCTGGCCGCGGGACGGATCGGGAGAGGGGAGCGCTTCGCCTTTCGCTTCATCGAGGATTCGACCGGAGTCTGGTACGGCGGCCGGCCGATTCTCTTGAGCCGCGCGATACTCGAGCCCGCGAAGCGGACGCTTGGCGGCGCGGGGCTGATGGAGCAATTCGACTACCTTGCGAGCCTCGTAGTCGCGGGCGAATCATCCGGCGAATGGGGCGCGATCGCGGCCGGGCTCCAGGCCCGGCTGGAAACCGCCGGCGTGAGCGGCGGCGCCTCGCCCCTGGCGGCCAATGGATGCCTGGTGCGCTGGATGGCTCCGGGAGCCGAGGTATTGCGCCGCAGCGCGGCTACGATCTACGGCGAAGCGGCCAGGATGGCGTTTCTTGAAGCGCCGCTCGCGCTCAGGAAGTGAGGATGGGACAGTTTCGGGAAGCGGCTCGACAGCGGGCTCGCGAGGATACGGGAGCCTTGAAAACGCCACGGGTTGCCGGTAGGTTCCGCTGAGAGCGGGCGTAATTCAGTGGTAGAATGCCAGCTTCCCAAGCTGGACGTCGCCGGTTCGACCCCGGTCGCCCGCTCCAATCTTTCGCCGGCTAGAGGACTATGATTGCCGCTCACGGGCGCGTCGACGGTCTGATATTGCGCGTTCTGGAACGACCGTAAAGACTTGATCCGTGACCAGCCCTGTGATTACTTCGTGATTACGAGATTGGGGCTCGATAAGGTCACATGAAGGCTCGAATCGTGCGCATTGGTAACTCCAGGGGCGTCCGTCTGCCGAAGCCATTGATTGCCGAGGCGGGGCTTTCCGAGGAGGTCGAAATCCGCGCCCGGAATGGCGCAATCGTCATCTCATCGGTGTCGCGCCCGCGAGTGGGTTGGGGCGAGGCGGCCAGGCGGGTACGCGAGCGCGACGAAGATCGGTTGCTTGACGCGCCGACCAGCACGCGTTTCGACGACCAGGAGTGGAAGTGGTAACGCCGGATGAGGTGCGGCGCGGCGAAGTGTTTCTCGTGGAGCTTAGCCCGTCCCGTGGCGGCGAAATCCGCAAGACACGCCCGTGTGTGGTGGTTTCTCCCGACGATCTCAACGAGCATCTGCGCACATTTATTGTCGCGCCGTTGACGACCGGCGGACATCAGTATCCGTTTCGCATCCCTTGCCGTTTTGGCGGAAAGGCTGGCCACATCGTGCTCGATCAGATTCGGACGGTAGACCGGGGCCGTCTCGTTCGCAGGCTTGGCCGCGTGCCTGCCCCAACGCTTCGCCACACGCTGTCAGTGCTCCAGGAGATGTTCGCGGCGTGAGGGCCGGCTGAGCCGCGCGCCGCCGCGATGCCGCGCGACGGCCAAGATTCCTTCTTGGCCGAGGGCGCGCGGCCAAGCTCGCCTTCATCCTCTTACTTCACTTGACTAAAAAGGGAACATTTGCACGCCTTACCCAAGGTGAGGAGGGCTTGAAAATTGAACCATTCTCACGCGCACGAACGCCTATGGTTGGCGGTCGAATATCTAGCCACGCGCAAGGGTTCACTTCGAGAGCGGGCGCTAAGGGCTTATTGCGACTTTTTGGATATACTGCTTCCGCAGGAATTTGAGCCGGAAGCTCGCGCGGATTTTGAGCAATTGCGGCTACTCGTCAAGAACATTGTTCGCAAAGCTGAGGAAAACCCCGGACCTTACAATCTCGAATTGCTAGCCGAACGCTGCACGTTTCCCGGAGGTCCTAGGGCATACATAGCCGCGAAACAAATACGCGACAGCACCGGACAGAAAATCGCGCAGCTGATTCTTCGTATTTATACCGAAGTAGAGAACGCTAGGATGCTATCATTTGAGGAGGCATTAGAAGAGGGGAGGGGTTGTTCAAAGAACAAACTGAAAACCTAAGCCGCCTCGAACAGCATCACTTCGAGCTACTCGCTTGTAGCAGCTTAGGCAAAAAACTGGAGACAAGATTGACGACGATTGGCAGTGTGACAAACAGAAGTATCCAGCGTAGGCTCGAGCGTAGGGTGCGGCCAGGGTCAGATAAAGCGCCGCTGAACTTCACGGGTGGAAAACATGCTCTCAGAAGAAGAAAAGCCGGGAGTATCCCTATGACGAAGACCGCCCCGAGTGGACCGGCAATCTGCGCTGGACGAAAACTGCCGAGAAACGTTGTCAGTAGATACCTAAGGAGGGTGTAGGCGGAATAATTGGCTACGCCAGACAGCAAAATACTTGCCACGAAAGCAATGGCGAAGTTTGGAAGTGCTGTGTCTGAACCGAACCATTCGATGTACGCGCGATGCGAATCGAGCTCTCGGTCTAGTTCTCGGAAAATGCCATTGACCTCCGTTCGAGCAGAGCCGCTTACTTCGAGTCCGACGCCAGTATTTCCCCAGCTGAAAGGCGAGCCGATGGAAACGCTTGCGTTTACTGGTGCATCGAACTTGTCGTACTTAATTCGAACTGCTCGGATATGGCGCAGCATTTCCACGCTTGAGAGGTATTGAACGTCAGTAGTGTTGACCGTCGTTTGGCCATCACCTGACGTGACTTGTATTTCGACGAGCCCGCCGTACTTGTTCGACAGCTGATTAATGGTATCAACGAGACGTTGGAGGTCTTTCTCATCGAGACAGTTCGTCGAAAACTCCCGGGTGAGTGTCAGAGTGCTTTTTTCCATGAGAAGGTTTTCCGCCCCTGTGGGCGGGATCACAAGACCGCGGTCGTGGCGGCTACGAGGCTACGCATTTGGAGGACAGCTTTTTCTTGATGCGCTTCGCCTCGCGCCGATTGTCGCGCGTGTCAGTTAGATGCGCTTCCCAAGCTGGACGTCGGCGGTTCGACCCCGGTCGCCCGCTCCAATCTTGCGCCGGCTCGGGAACGATGATCGCGCTGCTGAAGGCTCGCGCGCTGTGCATCTTGCCGGTGGGCGTGAATGACATCTCGCCGGGATTGAACAGCTCCGCGAAACTGGTCGGATTGGCGCCGCTGCCGCTGAGCCCGCCCGCGATCAGCACCTGACCCATCAACGCTCCATCCGGAAGAGCGCCGCGGGCAGGAGCGAGAAGCAACTATCCCGTGTAGGTCGGGGCGACGCCGAAGCGCTCCATCATCGCGATGTAGTCCTTGACCGCGGCGAGCAGGTCGTACTGCGGCTCGTAGCCGAGTTCTTCGCGGGCGCGCGTGATGTCGTGTAACGAGTAGACGCTGTGGCCCATTTCGAAATAATCGAGTCCCGGGCCGATTTCGAATTCGGCGCGCGGATAAATCTCCTTCAGGATCGCGGCGAGCTCGGGTAGCGAATAGAGACGGCCGCTGCCGATATGGAAAATCCGCGAGCGCGTGG
>JBGPMT010000071.1:0-11069 GCA_041487135.1 Binataceae bacterium (SeqCode)
CAGAGCGGCGGCGTTGTTTACCGACGCCGCCGCGCCCGCTTCCTCTCCCGGATTAGGGGGGGATGGCAGGGAGAATCGCTTCGCGGCGCTCCCTCGACTGCGCGCTAGCATCCGCTCGGGCTCCGCTCGAAACGACAAACAACGGGCTTTCATCGTAGTAGATGGGCGTAGGGCTCAGCTCTGCCGCTTCCACATTGCGCGGGTGCGTATTAATGTTGGGCGGTCGCAGCTAGAGGCGATAGCGGGCGCGCAATCGACGCGACGCGCAGGCCCACAACAACCACAACCAGCCGGCCCAGGGATGAGCGATGGCCGCGAAAGAGTGATCATGCAGTATGTAATCGGAGTGGATATCGGAGGGACCTGCACCGACTGCGTGGTGATGGACACCGAGGGCAGGATCACGGTCGCCAAGGCCTTTTCGACGCCGGTCGATTTTTCCCAGGGCATCCTCAATGCGCTCGAGTTCGCAGCGCAGAAACTCGGCATCGAGCGGGCCGCGCTGCTCAAACAGACCAAGCTCTTTCTGCACGGCACCACGATCGCGGAGAACGCGATCGTCGACGACAAGATGGTGAAGGCCGGCGTGCTGGTCACGCGCGGCTTCGAGGACACGCTGTTCCTGATGCGCGGCGGATACGCCGAATGGTCGGGGCGCACGGAAGACGAGATGAAGGATATCGTCAACGTCGCGCGGCCGCCGTTGCTGACGCCGCGCGAGATGATCGTCGGCATCCGGGAGCGGGTCGACGCCAACGGCGAGACGCTGGCTGCCCCCGACCCGGCCGAGATCGAGCGCGCCGTGCAGCACCTGGCCGAAAACGGCGCCGAGGCGATCGGCGTGTCGTTCCTGTGGTCGTTCGTGAAGCCCGACAACGAGCTCGCGGCCCAGCGCGTGATCCGGGAGCTCTACCCTGAGATGTTCTGCACCATCTCGTCGGAGATCGCGCCGATCATGGGCGAGTTCGAGCGCACTCAGACGGTGGTGCTGAACGCGCGGCTGGGTCCGGCGATCTCGAACTATCTGAACCGGCTCCAGCAGAAGCTCAACGATCAGAACTTCGACGGCGCGCTGCTCATCATGCAGGCCTACGGCGGATTGCTCGGCGCACGCGAGGCCGCCAGCCGGCCGGTGGGCCTGATCGAGTCCGGGCCGGTCAGCGGCCTGGTGGGCAGCAAGGCGCTCGGCGAGATCATCGGCTTTCGCAACATCATCGGCGTCGACATGGGCGGCACCACCTTCAAGGCCGGAGTCGTCAGCGACGGGATGATCGACTACGAGCGCGAGCCGATGATACTGCGTTATCACTACGCGCTGCCGAAGATGAACGTGGCCAGCATCGGGGTGGCCGGCGGCAGCGAAATCTCGCTCGATCCGTACTCGAAAACACCGCGCATCGGCCCGCGCAGCGCCGGCGCCTATCCGGGTCCGGTGTGTTACGACTTCGGCGGCACGGAGCCGACCGTCACCGACGTCGACCTGATACTGGGTTATCTTAACGATCGCTTTTTCCTCGACGGCCGGGCGAAGCTGAATCGCGCGAAGGCCGTCGAGGTATTCAAATCGAAAATCGCGGATCCGCTCGGCATGGAGGTTATTCAGGCGGCGGGCGAAGTATATCGACTGACTAATAGCATCATCTACGATTTGCTACATAAATTGACAATCGAACGCGGACTCGACCCGCGCTCCTATGTGATGTTCTCGTACGGCGGGACGGCCGGGATGCACGTGACGGCCTTCGCGGGCCAGCTCGGAGTCAGCCGCGTGATCGTGCCGCATTCGGCGGCGGTCCACGGCGCTTTCGGCCTGCTGATGTCGGACGTGACCCACGAGGAGCAGCTGACGCGGCCGCTGCGCGTGCCGGCCGACCCGGCGCAGGTGAACGCGATCTTCTCGCAGCTTGCGGCGCGCGTGACCGACAAGCTCAAGTCGGAGGGCTTCGGCGCGCGCGATATCGTGGTGAGCCGGGCGGTCGACCTGCGTTTCCGGCGCCAGGTGCACGTGGTGACGACCCCGGTGGCCGGGGCGGGGGCGCTCGGCGAGAAGGAGCTGGCGGATGTCAGTGCGGCTTTCGAGAAACTCTACGAGGAGCGCTTCGGGGCCGGGTCGGGCTACAAGGAAGCTGGCATCGAGATGGTCAATTTCCGGCTGCGCGGAGTCGGCCTGCTGCGCAAGCCCGAGCTCAAGGCGGAAGCCGAGCGCGGCTCCGATCCCGGCGCGGCGCTGGTCGAGGCGCGCGAGGTCTACTTCGGCGAGCTGCGCGGCGTCACGCGCGCCAACTGCTACGACTTCGAGAAACTCGTGCCCGGCAACGAGGTCCACGGTCCGGCAGTCGTGTGGACGCCGATCACGACCGTGGTGGTGAATCCGGGCCAGCGCGCCTGGTGCGATCCGTACAAGAACCTGCACGTATTCGTCTAAGGGAGAAGAGCGATGAACGCGATAGTGGATCCTTTCACGTTCGAGATTATCCGGCACAAGCTGTTCCGGGTGATCGACGAGGCGGTGATCACGCTCGGCAAGGTGTCGGGGACGGCGGTTACGGCCGAGGGCCACGACCTGCTGGTGGCGCTGTATCGCGCGGACGGCACGGTGCTGCTGTGCGGGATGGGCTTTCTGCATCACATCATCCCCGCGACGCAAGCGGTGAAGCATATCCTGTCGAGCTTCTCGGAAGACCCGGGGATCTTCGAGGACGACGTCTACATGGTGAACGACGCCTACACGGTGGCGATGCACACCCCGGACATCTTCATGATCTCGCCGATTTTCTACCGCGGCCAACTGGTGAGCTGGGTGGTCAATTACGTGCACGTGACCGATATCGGCGGGATCGATTTCGGCGGTTTCTGTCCCAACGCCAAGGAATGCTTCCAGGAGGGCTTCAGCACCAAGGGCCTGAAGCTGATCGAGCGCGGCAAGATCCGCAAGGACGTGCTCGAGACCTTCCTCAACATGGTGCGCGATCCGGGGATGACGGGGCTCGACCTGCGCTCGCAGATCGCGGCCGACCATGTCGCCAAGCAGCGCATGCATAAGCTCTACGATGACTACAGCGTCGAGACGGTCGACGCAGTCGGCGAGGCGCTGATCGAGCAGTCGGAAAAGCGGCTGCGGGCGCGGCTCGCCGAGCTGCCCGACGGGACTTGGCGGGCGCGCCAGTACCTCGACCTGCCAGATCACAACTACAAGATCGAGCTGGCGGCGATTAAGAAAGGCGACACGCTGACCTACGACTTCACCGGCAGCGACGCGCAGGCGCCCTATCCGATCAACTGTTGTTACTGGGCGACCAAGGGAGCGAGTGTCGCGCCGCTCTTCCCGATCCTGGCCTGGGACCTGACCTGGAACGAGGGCATCGTGCGCTGCCTCGAGGTGATCGCCGAGCCCGGGAGCCTGCTGAATTGCCTGCGGCCGGCGCCGGTCTGTATCGCGACCATCGGCTGCGTGCACAGCGTCAACAACATGTCGGCGCACGTGCTTTCGAAGATCGCGGGCGCCTCCGAGAAATATAAGGGGCGGTCGGTCGGATGCTGGGTCGGCTCGCTCGTGGTGCATACCACCTACGGCGTCGATCGCTTCGGCGAGAGCGTGGGGCTTTTGGGCGGCGATTGCTTCGGGATGGGCGAGGGGGCGCGCTCGTTCCGGGACGGAGCGGCGTCAGGCGGCCATATCGTGAACCCGGCGCAAAAGCTGCCCAACGTCGAGTTCGAGGAGCAGGCATTTCCGAAGCTGTTCCTCTATCGGCGCATCGTGCCCGACTCCGGCGGGCCCGGAAAATTCCGTGGCGGCCCGACTCATGAGTTCGCCCTAGTTCCGCGCAGCGGCCAGAAGGACAGCTTTCAGGCCGCGCTCACGCCCGGCAAGGGCAAGCATTACCTCGCGGGGCACGGCATCTTCGGCGGCTACCCGAGCTGCTCGGCCGATAGCGTGGTGTTCAGGAACGCCAATATCGGCGAGCTGCCGCCGAGCCTGGACGCGATGCGCGGCGAGGTCGAGGAGGCGCTGGCGAAATCGATCGACGTTAACGGGAACGACGCCCTCTATATCCGCCAGGATGGCGGCGGCGGCTACGGCGACCCGCTCGAGCGCGACCCCGCCCTGGTGCTCGAGGATCTGCACCTGGGGCTGATTTCTGACCAACCCGCTCTCGAGATCTATGGTGTGGTCCTGACGCACGACGGCCTGGGAGTGGATTCGGAGGCCACCCGCCAACGCCGGCTGGCGCTGCGTGAACAGCGCGTCGGACGCAAGCTCGCACCGAGCGTGGTCGAGCGGCAGGAGATCGCGCGCACGCCGTTTCGAATCGCGGAATATCTGCAGGCGCTGCCGAACAACGGCCATCGCGTCGTGCAGTGCACCTGGTGCGGCCATCAGCTCGCGCGCACCGATGAGAACTGGAAGGACCAGGCCGTGCAGCGAGTCGCGCCGCTTTCGTCGGCGGGCCCGCTGCGCTTCGACAACGCGACCTTCCATCTGCGCGAATACTTCTGCCCCGGATGCGCCACCGCGCTCGACGTCGAGGTCGCGGCGGCGGACGTACCGCCGCTCTACGATCAAATCGAGCGCTGGAGCGAATGAGGGGGCGCGGCCGGGGAAATCAGCGGGCTAAGCGTTGCTGCGCGTGATCGGCGCGTACAGCTCGGGCCGCCGCTCCTTGAAGAAGCCCCAGGTTTCGCGCTGCTTGCGCATCAGATCGAGGTCGAGGTCGGCCCATACCAGTTCCTCCGCTTCGGCGCCGGCATGCCCGATGATTTCGCCGGTCGGATCGACGATCAGGGTCTCGCCGATATAGACTGCGCCCGGCGCGCCGCCCTTGTCGATTCCGACCCGGCTCGGCGCGCATACGAACATCATGTTCTCGACCGCGCGGGCGCGCAGCAGCAGCTCCCACCATGGCCGCAGGCGCGAAATCGTGGTGACCGGAACGTACAGGATCTCGGCGCCGTTGAGCGCACTGCATCGCGCCGACTCGGGCAGGTTGCGGTCATAGCAGATGATCACGCCCAGGCGCGCGCCAAACGGGGTCTGGACGGTCGGAAAGCCCTGGTCGCCGGGCCCGAACAGGTCGCGCTCGGTCGCGCCTGGCAGCAGGCCGATCGAATTCGGCACGTGGCTCTTGCGGTACTTCATCAGCACTTCGCCGTCAGGCGCGATCACGACCGCGCTGTTGTAGTAACGGCCGTCCTCATTCTCATAGAACGGGAAGACCATCAGGACCTTGTTGCGGCGCGCGATCTCGCGCGCGGCGGTCACCGAGGCGCCCGATTCGGGCTCGGCCAGCTTGAACAGCGCGGGATCCTTCGAGAACGGCGGGTAGATGGTGCTCGCGAGCTCGTGGAACCCGATCATCTGTACGCCGTTGTCGGCCGCGGTCTGCGTCAGCCGGCCGACCGCCGCGAGGTTGTCTTCCCAGTTCCTGCTGCCCGCGAATTGGCCGGCCCCCGCGCGTATCTTCATCCCGAATTCCTCCAGGCGGTTATTTCGAGGCAGTTCTAACCGTTCCGCCGGAAATCCACAACGGCAAACCGCCGTTTGCAGTTGTATCGAATCCGCGCTACTCAGGCGAATAAATCTCCGAGCCCGAGCGAGGTTGCCCATGGCCGACAATGTCAAGCTGGTGACGGTTCCCGCGCGCCCCGAGCCGCTGACGATCGATCTCTCGCGCACCTGCGTGATTGTGGTCGACATGCAGAACGATTTTGGCTCGAAGGGCGGGATGTTCGACCGCGCCGGGATCGATATCAGCATGATCCAGAAAGCGGTCGCGCCGACCGCGCGGGTCTGCAATTCGGCCCGGAATAACGGGATGAAGGTGATCTTCATCAAGATGGAGCATCGGTCCGACCTCTCCGACACCGGCGGCGCGCAGGCGCCGCATTGGATCAAGCATCAACGCATGCAGCTCGGCCGCACCTTCACCGCTCCCGACGGCCGCCCCGGCCGCGTGCTGGTGCAGAACACCTGGAATACCGACTTTCTGAAGGAGCTGACGCCGCAGGAGGGCGACGTGGTGGTGCCCAAGCATCGTTACAGCGCCTTCTTCCAGACCAACCTGGAGACCACGCTCAAGACGCTCGGCTGCACCAACCTGATCGTGACCGGATGCACCACCAGCGTGTGCGTGGAATCGACCGTGCGCGATGCGATGTTCCGCGACTATCGATGCCTGGTGGTCGAGGATTGCACCGGCGAGCCGGTCGGCTTCGACACGGCGCGCAGCAATCACGAGGCCTCGCTGCTGATCATCGAGCGGCTGTTCGGCTGGATCACCGACTCGGACAAGCTGGTCGGCGCGCTCAAGGGCGAAACTGCCGCGCGCAATTCCGCCTGAGCCGGATCAATTTCTGCGCCGCGGCCTTTTCCGCTATCCTTGCGCGGCATTGCGCGCCGCCGACGACCATAATCGCTCCCGACTACTGTGGCTCAGGCTCACGATGCTGTGGCTGGCCGGGTTCGACCTGCGCATCACGGTGCTCGCGATCCCGCCGATCCTGCCGCTGATTCATCGCGATCTCGGTCTCAGCGAGGCCGGAGTCGCCGCCTTGACCGGCCTGCCCGTGCTGCTGCTGGCGACCGCGGCGACGCTCGGCTCGATGCTGATCGCGCGCTTCGACGCGCGCCGCGCGATGATCTTCGGCCTCGCGCTTATCGGGCTAGGCTCGGCGCTGCGCGGCGTCGGCCCGTCGGTCCCGATGCTGTTCGCGATGACCTTCCTGATGGGCGCGGGAATCGCGATCACGCAACCGGCCCTGCCCTCGCTGGTCTATCATTGGATACCCGAGCGTGTCGGGCTGGCGACCGCGATCTACACCAACGGGTTGCTGATGGGCGAAGTGATCGGCGCCGCGCTCACCACGCTGCTGGTGGTTCAGATGGTCGGCGGATGGCGCGGCGGGCTGGCGGTCTGGGGAATCATCCCGATCGTGACGGCGATGATGCTATGGCGCATCACGCCGGCGCTGGGCCGTCGCGAGCCGGGCGAGCGTCCCGGATGGTTCCCGGATTTCCGTGACCCGATCACCTGGCGCCTGGGTCTCACGCAGGCCGGCACCTCGATCGCCTACTTCGGCGCGAATACCTTCATCCCCGACTACCTGCATTCGCTGCACGCCTCGCATCTGATCGCGCCGGCGCTCGGATGGCTCAACGCCGGGCAGATTCCGGCCTCGCTGGTGATCGGATTCTTCCCAGGGCTGTTCGTCGGGCGGCCACGGGCGATCCAGTCAGGAGCGATCGGAACCCTGCTCGGACTGCTGATATTCTTTGCGCCCTGGGCGTGGTGCCGGATGGCGGGCGCGGCGCTGATCGGTTTCGCCTCGTCGATCGCGTTCGTCGTCAACTGGGTGTTCCCGCCGCTGCTGGCGAAGACGCCCGACGAGATCCATCGGATGACCGCGGGCATGTTCACGATCGGCTATGGGCTTGCCTTCGTGATGCCGCTGTTGGGCGGCGTCGCCTGGGACCGGACCGGGATCGCCGCGACCGCGCTCCTGCCGGTGGCGCTCGGCGCGATCTTGCTCTTCTTGGGACCGATAGGCCTGGTGATACCCAAGCGGGATCTGTCGGAGGCCGCGGTCGCCGCCGGGAGCGGTTGAGCCCGATCGCGGGCGGCACCCCGGGATTTTTCGGGGCTCGCCAGGCCGTGATATCATCCGGGTCAGATCCCGGACCTTCCGTGCCTCTTCACAGGGGGCGGGGATCGGGAATAAATAGAGGCTGGCCATCGCACAGGAGGTGCATCCTCATGGCTCAGGGATTCGACACTGTGCTCAAGGGCGGACGCGTAATCGACGCTGCGCAGTCGATCAACGCCGTCAACGATGTCGCGATCAAGGATGGCAAAATCGCCGCGGTCGGTAAGGACCTCGATGCGACCGGCGCGGAGGTAGTCGACGTCGCCGGCACGATGGTCACGCCGGGCCTGGTCGATATTCACGTCCACGTCTACGGAATCCTGGGTTTCGCGTGGCCCGACCGCGTCGGAATCACCCAGGGGGTCACCACCTTCGTCGAGCCCGGTGGCCCGGGCGTCGCGACCTATCCAGAGTACAAGGCGCTGACCCGCGGCATGAACGTCACGAATCTCTACTGCGGGACCTACGTGAGTCCGCCGGGAATCACCGGCCTCGAAGTCGTTGACGGCGATATCCGCGCGCTAGTTGACATCCCGATTTGCGAATGGCTGGACCTCGTCGAGGAGAATCGCGACGACATCCGTTATCTCAAAGTCGGCGCATTTTCGAGTTACGGCGCCGGGGTGGTGAAGCTCGGCAAAGGGCTGGCCGATATCCTTGGCCTGCCGCTCTACATCCATATTGGCGATTTCATGAAGAGCTTCCAGGCGACCACCACGCCGACCGCCTTCAATGTGGCGGAAAAGGGCGACATGGTGACGCATATCTACCACTCCAATCCCGGCAGCATCCTGGACGAAAACGGCCGGGTGCTGCCCGAGGTCTACGCGGCCGAAAAGCGCGGGGTATTGTTCGATATCGGCTACGGCGCCTACAACTTCAGCTTTGTAACGGCCGAGAAGGCGCTCCCGCAGGGCATCGTCCCGCATATCATCAGTTCCGACCTGCAGCAGGTTAACGTCACGGGACCCTGCTATTCGCTGGCCAATGTGATGTCGATGTTCCTGAAGCTGGGCCTGACGCCCGAGGAGATTATCGAGCGCGTGACGATCAACGCGGCCCGTTCGATGTCGCTGGAGGATCGGCACGGCACGCTGCACGTCGGACGCGCCGCCGACGTTACTGTGCTGAAAATCGAAGAAGGCGAATTCGAGTTCGGCGACACCCAGGGCAACAAGCGCCAGGGCAACCAGCGCTTCATGCCGGTGATGGTGTTCAAGGACGGCCGCCGCCACGAGATCGACATGGAGATCGCACAGGAATTCAACAACTGGAGCATGGAGATCGCCACCGACCATATCCCGGAAGCGGCCGCCCATCTGAGCGGCGTCCAGAAGGATTTTCTGCGCGAGCTCGGCCGTGCGATCGCGGACGTGAAATGGGAAGCCAAGGAGTTCAACACCGTCTACGTCGACATGAAGAACGCGATGGAGGTCCATCGACGCTTCCATGCCACCCAGCAGATGACGGGGATCCCGCTCAAGGACGCCTTGCTGGCGCTGATGGCCTGCCTGTTCGACTCGCCGTTTACCTATCAGGCCGGAGTGGTGATCGTGCGCCAGCCGCGGGCCTTCATGATGGAACGCCTGGCGACGGTCTCCAACGGCCATGCTCAGGCCGCGGCCTGAGTCGTCGGGGCGGGCACGCCGCAAAGATGGCTGATTCCGACTGGATCGTGGTCGAGGGCGTCAACCCTCAAACCGCCAAGTACCCGCTGGGCGTCGCAGCGGGCGGCGAGGAAATCCTGATCTTTCGCGTCGGCGCGAAGCTGTGTGGAATTCAGCGCATCTGCCCTCACCAGGAAGCCGACCTCGAGGGCGGCAAGGTGATGGGTGAGATGCTCAAATGCCCGCATCACGGCTACATCTTCCGTTTCGATAGCGGCAGATGCCTCAATTTCCCCGGCGTCAACGCCGACGTTTACGAGGTTTCCTCCGAAAATGACACGCTCCGGGTGCGCCGGCGCGCGTAGGGAACCGCCCCAGCGCCATTTCGGTTGATACACGCAGCTCACCGATTGGAGTCTCTGATTTATGCGGCTTAAACTGGTTGCTCTTGCTGCTCTCGCTCTGCTCGCCGGGTTCGCGCTCATGCCAGCCTCGCCGGCGCGCGCCTTCAGCCTCGCTTCATTGCTCGGCAATCACGAGGATGAGAACGACAACATCAGGAAGATCCACGTCGCCGAGCTGATCGTCCTGATGCACGACCCCGACGCCCATGTGATTATCTACGACGCCAACCCGCAAGACGTTCGCTCCCAGTACGGGGTCATTCCCGGCGCCAAGCTGCTGAGCTCCTCCGACAAGTACGACGTCGCGGCGGCGCTTCCGGCGGACAAGAACGCCAAGCTGGTCTTCTATTGCACCAACCTGCATTGAATGGCCTCCGATGGCGCTGCCCGGCGGGCAGCCAAGGCCGGCTACACCGACCTCGCCGAGATGAAAGACGGGATCGTGGGATGGGATGCCGCCGGAGAGCCGCACGTCCCGCTTTCATCCTACAAGTCCGCGGACGCAGATTGAGCGGGTTTCGCACCATCAGGCGTGAGCGCTGAGGCGGGCCGCGGTGGGCGGATGATCGCCGCAGGCGCGGTCGCGCAGGTGCGCGAAGTCACGCCGCGCGCGATCCTGCTCGGCCTCCTGCTCGCGCTGATACTCGGCGCCGCCAATGCGTACCTGGGGCTGTTCGCCGGGATGACCGTTTCGGCCAGCATCCCGGCGGCGGTCATCTCGATGGCGGTGCTGCGCGCGCTGGGCGGCGCGACGGTGCTCGAGAACAACCTCGTCCAGACCATCGCGTCGGCGGGCGAGGCGGTTGCCGCCGGCGCGATCTTCACCTTTCCCGCGCTCGTGATCCTCGGCTATCGCGGCGCGCTCCCCTACTGGCAGGTCACGATTCTTTGCCTGGCCGGCGGCACCATGGGCAGTTTGCTGATCGTGTTCCTGCGCCGCGCCTATATCCAGGAGGAGCGGCTGCCGTTTCCGGAAGGGGTCGCATGCGCCCAGGTGCTGCGCGCCGGTGAGGTGGCCGGCCGCGCGATGCCGCTGGTGTGGGGCAGCGCGATTGCGGCGCTGGCCAAGGCTGCACAGGAGATTGGCGGATTCGTTCCGCGTACGATCGCGGGTGCGCGATGGATCGCGGGCGGCGCGTTCTCCGCCACCTTCAATCTTTCGGGCGCGCTGCTCGGAGTCGGCTATATCGTCGGCATCCGGATTGCGATCCTGGTCTTCGCCGGAGGAGTGCTCGGCAATCTGTTGGCGATTCCCCTGGCCACGGCGCTTCATCCGGAACTGCGCAAGCTCTCCGCGCAGACTGCCGCCTACGCGCTCTGGAGCGGCCAGACGCGTTACCTGGGTGTCGGCGCGATGCTGGTCGGTGGACTGACCACGATTTGGCGGCTGCGCGCGCGCGTCGCTCACGCCGCCCGC
>JBGPMT010000072.1:0-10973 GCA_041487135.1 Binataceae bacterium (SeqCode)
GCGGCGCCGCGCCGGTCCGGGCGCGTGCATCCGGCGACCAGCAACGATACGACGATGATTATCGACCGCGCGAGAGCGCCTTTTCTTATAGATGAAATCATTGCTTTTTCAACCATTAATCGCGGTTTGTTGACTAGCAAAGGCGCGACGAGTAATCGATAGATGGTCATGGGGACGGAGGGGGGCCACTCCGGCTCCTTGGATTTCTAAGGCCTTTGGGAGGCGGAGATGACGGATGGAGAGGTGGCAGCCCGGAGGATAGCCCGAGCTGTAGCTCTGCCATTGGCGGTCGCGCTGCTGGTCGCCGTCGCGCAGGTCAGCGCGTGGGCCGGGAATGAGGTCGCCTTTCCGCGTCCCGCCGAAGTTGAACCCAACGTTCAGTTCTGGGTCAAGGTCTTCGCCCAGTACTCGTACCGCGACTTTATCGTCCATGACCGCGACGACGTCACCCGCGTCTACCAGATCATGCATCTGCCCGGTGATGGTGTTCCGAGCGGCGCCGACCTCGAGTGGACGAATACTTATCTCAAGGCCAAGTACGCCAACATCCTGAACCGTCTCGCCGCGGGCGCTCAGCCCTCGAGTTTCGAGGAACGGCAGGTTGCCGCGCTGTTCCATCACGCTTCGCTGTCGGCCTATGCGCAGGCGGCGCAGAACCTGCGGGTGCAGCAGGGATTGCGCGAACGGTTTCGGGAGGGGATACTGCGCAGCCGCCATTACCGGCCCACGATGGAACGAATCTTTCGCGCCGTCGGGCTGCCTGTCGAGCTCGTGACGCTGGCCGAGGTCGAGTCGGGTTTCCATCCGGGCGCGCGCTCGAGCGCCGGCGCCGTCGGCATCTGGCAGTTCACGCGCTCGACCGGCCGGCAGTACATGAAAATCAACTCGCGCTACGACGAACGGCTCAACCCGGTCCGCTCGACCGAGGCCGCCGCCAGGCTGCTGCGCCACAACTACGACGTGCTCGGCGACTGGCCGCTCGCCATCACCGCCTACAACTACGGTACCGCGGGCACGGCGCACGCCGCCGAGATCTATGACAGCGACTATTCCCGGATCTTCAAAAACTTCGACGGTCCGCACTTCGGCTTTGCATCCAAGAATTACTATTCGGAATTCCTCGCGGCCCTGCAGGTCTACCGCCACGAGAACCAGTACTTTCCGGGTATCGAGTACGACTCGGTGGATCGGCCGCCGCAGCGCAGCTCCGTGCTGCGCCGCGCTCGCCCGCGCCACGCCTCGTACCGGCATCGTGCGCGCGCCTGCACCGGCCGCTGCACCGTGACGAAGCGCTCAAAGCGCGTTGCCGAGCGCTAATCGCCGCTTTCCCGCCGCCGCGCTGCTCCCAAGCCTGCGTTCCAGCGCTCTGATATCTTAGCTGGATGGCTGACGGCGCGGTATTCGCTCCGGATCTCATCCCCCTGGCCGAGCGCGCCGCCGCGCGCCTGGGCGATTCCCGGCTCGGTGCCGACACGCTCAGGCTGGTCCGCGAACATGCCCCCGACGAGCGGCTCGCGCTGGCATTCATACTGAAGCTCGCCGAGGAATCGCCCGCGGAACTGCGCGAGGCCCTGCTCGACACGCATTTATCGTCAGGCCTGGTCTTCTGCCTCGGTGGGTCGGAGCTGATCGCCACCGGTCTCGCCGCGATGGGACCGCGATGGTTGCGGTTCTTTCAGGAAGCAGCGGCTTGCGAGGGGTCCTCGCTGATGAGCGGCGCGCGCTGCATGATCGGCGACCCCGCCGATCGGAGAGCGGTGGAAGCCGGGCTGGCCCGGTTCAAGCGCGAGGCCTTCCTCCGGATCGCGATCGCCGATCTGCTCGGCCGCGCGACGGTCATCGACACCATGACCGCGATGTCACAGTTGGCTGACGAATGCGTCCGAGCCGCGCTGGCGGCGGCGCTTGCGATGCTCGGGCCGCGCGCCGCGGCGGTAGGTCAATTCTGCGCGCTGGCGATGGGCAAGTTGGGTGCCTCGGAGCTCAACCTGAGCTCGGATATCGATCTGCTCTACCTGTTTGATGGGCCGGACCAGCATGCCGCCGCGCGCCTGGGCGAAGCGCTGACCGAACTGCTGTCGAACAACTGTTTCAGGATCGACTTGCGGCTGCGGCCGGGCGGGCGCAACTCGCCATTGGTCGCCTCGTTCGAGGGCGCGCTCGGTTTCTACCAGGCTTATGGCCAGACCTGGGAACGGGCGGCGCTCTTGCGGGCGCGGCCGGTGGCCGGCGCGATCGCGCTGGGCGAGCGGTTGCTGGCCGAGCTCGATCGCTTCGTCTATCGGCGCTATCTGGACTTCGAAACGCTGCGCCAGCTGCGCGCGATGAAGCGCCAGATCGAGGCCGAGCTGCATCCGACCGGCATGGTCGAGCGCAACATCAAGCTGGGTTACGGCGGAATCCGCGAACTCGAATTCATCGTGCAGGCGCTCACGCTGATCTATGGCGGCCGCGACCCGCGGCTGCGGACGCATCGCACGCTGGAGGCGCTGAAGCGACTCGACTCGTTCGGCTATCTTGCCTCGCGTCACGCGCAGCGGCTGGCCTCCGCCTATCTGTTTCTGCGCGACGTCGAGCACAAGCTCCAGGTGGCAGCCGGCCTGCAGACGCACAGCCTGCCGGCGGACGAGCGGGCGATCGCGGTGGTCGCCGCGCGCCTGCATCTCGGCAAGGGTCCTCACGCGGCCGAACGGCTGCAAATCGCGCTCCGGCAGCATCGTGAGTTTGTCGCCAACCAGTTTCGCGAGACGCTGGCGGGCGGCGAGGGCCGGGAACTCGAGGCCTCCAATGATGCGCAAGCCGCGTGGCGAGCCGCCCTGGAGCCCGAAGCCGCGAAGATGATTCTGCAGCGGCTCGGCTTCGCCAATCCGAGCGAGAGCGCGGCGCATCTGATGATGCTCGCGCGCGGCCCCGCCCATGTGCCCGCCAGTCCGCGCCGCCACGAACTCGTGGATCAACTCGGTCCTGTGCTGCTCGACGAGATCGTGCGGTTGCCCGATCCAGACTTGGCCTTGATGAACCTGGCCGACTTCACTGCCGCGGTCGGCGCGCGAACCTCTTTCCTGTCGCTGCTCGAGCAAAATCCCGGGACGCGGCGGGTATTGTTGAGATTATTCGCCTCCAGCAGGTATCTTTCCTCGCTGTTTATCCGCCATCCCGAGCTCCTCGACACCTTGGTCCGTTCCGATCTTGCGCGGGTGCGGCGCAATCCCGACGATATGAGCCGCGACCTCGCCGGGCTGGTCGCCGCCAGCCGCGACTTCGAAGCGCGGCTCGATGCCGTCCGGAGCTTCCGCCATCAGGAGTTCCTGCGCATCGCGATCGCCGACCTGGCTGGCACGCTCGAGCTCGACGAGGTGCAGACCGAGCTGACGTCCCTGGCCGAGGCGGTCTTGCGCGAGGCCTTGACGATCGCGACGGCAGAGGTCGCGCGGCGCCACCCGATTCCGCCCACCCTGAAGCTCTGCGTAGTCGGGATGGGCCGGCTCGGCGCCGGCGAGATGTCCTACAATTCCGACCTCGACCTGATTTTCGTCTACCACGACCCGCACGAGGTCGCGGGCGCGAGCCGCGAGGTCGCTTCGCGCATCACGCAGAAGATCATCGCGATTCTCGAGGCCCGCACCCGCGAAGGCTACGCCTACAAACTCGACCTGCGGCTCAGACCGTCGGGCAACGCCGGTCCCCTGGTCACTTCGATGGCGGGATTCCGCGAATACCATCGCACGAGCGCCGCGGTATGGGAACGCCAGGCGCTGGTTCGGGCCCGGGTGGTCGCTGGCGACGACGCTCTCGGCGCAGAGTTCGAGCAGGCGCGCCGCGAGTTCGTGTTCGAGCGCGGCCTTAACGCGGCGGAGGTCGGCGAGATCGCCGCGATGCGCCAGCGGATGGAACGCGAGCTGGGCGCGGAGGACGGCCGGCGGCTGAACCTGAAGCAGGGACCGGGCGGACTGGTCGACGTGGAGTTCGTGACGCAGATGATGGCGATGCGCTACGGGGGACGCTTCGCCGAGCTCACGACCCGCAGCACCAAGGGGCTCATCCGCGCGCCGGGAGCGCGGGGCCTGATGACCGTCGAGGATGCGGCGCAACTCGAGGCCGGCTACCATTTCCTTGCGCAACTCGAGAACCGGCTCCGAATCGATACCGACCACGCCGCCTGGGCCTTACCGGCCTCGCCCGCGGAGCTGACTCCGCTGGCGCGCCGGATGGGCTACGAGGGCGAAGGCGGCGCGCAGCGGATGCTCGATGAACTGATCGCGCATCGCCGCCGCATCCGTTTGATCTTCGAGCGCTACTTCGCCACCGAACAGCAATTGCCGGACTGATCGCGCGGGGCCGCCGCCGGCTCAGAAATCCAGCTTGATGCCGGCGACGAAATTCACCGCCGGAGACTTGAACCCCATCACCTCCGAGTAATTCCGATCGAAGAGATTCTGGACCCGCGCGAACAGCTCCTCGTTGCGCACCCGTTGCCAGCGGATTCCGCCCTGGTAGGAAGCGACCAGGTCGAAGCGATGGTAGGCGACGTTATTGCGGACTGAGAAGCTGGCGGGATCGATATCGTCGCGGTCGCCGACGAAGAGATAGTCGAGGCTGAGCGTGCTCTGGTCGGCCGGGAGGTAAAGCCCGCGCCGGATATATTGCAGCAGGCCGAAGGCTGCTTTCTTCGGCACGCGCACCGGCTTGATGGTGGGCGAGACGGCGACGTGGGTCTCGTCGATCCAGGTGAAGTTGCCGCTGAGCGTCAACCCCGGTAACAGCCCCAGCGTCGGGACAAATTCAATCCCCTGCACGTCGACCCGTTCCGCATTGCCGGCCCGCGAGAAGATCGGCGGCGGCAGCGGCACCGCGACGATCAGGTTGTGCACGCGGCGGGAAAAGTACGTCGCCGTAATTGAAACGCGCTCGCCGAAGGTCTTGGTCACGCCGCCGTCGTATTCGCTGGAAATTTCCGGGCTCAGATCGGGATTGCCGAAGAACGGAAAGAACAGCTCGTTGAAGCTCGGCGCCCGAAAGCCCTCGCTGTAGCTGCCGCGCAAGGTCGTGCCGTACCGCGCAAGCGGAATCGACACCGCCCACGACGCGCTCACTTCCTTGCCGAAGTTGCTGTTGCCGTCGACGCGAAAACCGCCGGTGGCGTTGATCAGGCCGTCCAGCAGCGACGCCTCCTGCTCCACGTAGCCCGCGTACTCCTGGCGCCGCGCATGGTAGCTGGTCGCCAACGGCGGCCCGAAGCCGCCGAACTCGTCGAGTACGCGCGCCCATCGATCCTTGAAATCGAATCCCACCAGCGTGCGCAGATGGCGGGTCCATGAATAGTCCGCCTCCCAGGTGGTGCCGCGGATTTCATCGGGTATCCGGTCGACCTCGGTGAACGGGTCGCCCGGGAAGGGCTGGGCGTTGATACGCAGATCGTCGCGTACGAAATAGCTGCTGACGTTGGTCCGGAGCCGTTCGCCGAAGCGATGGTCGATTTCGCCCTTGAAGAGCATGAACTCCTCGCGCTCATGAGCGTTCGGATCGATGGCTGGAATGAAATTGGTGAGATTGGCGAGACTCACGTTCGACCGGAAATAGCGGGCGAAGCCGCGCACCGCGGTGTCGGCGGTCGGCTGGTAGTCGAGCCGCGCCGCGCCCGCCAGATCGTCCGAACTGTCGTTCACCATGCGATAGCCGCTGGTCGAGTTGTATGAGAGCGCGCCCGCATAGCCGACCGCGCCGTGCGACCCGTTGAGCGTCATGATTTGGCGCTCGGTCGCGCGATTGCCGCCCTCCGACGAGAGCGTCATCTCCGGCGCCCCTGCGCCCCGCTCGGTGAGCAGATTGACGACCCCGCCGATCGCCTGCGAACCGTAGAGCGCGCCGCCGGCGCCGCGTACCACCTCGGCGCGGCTCAGGCCGTCGGTCGTGATGTTGCTCAGATTGAAGCTGCCGGTCGCGCCGGTGTTCACCTCGACCCCGTCGATCATGACGAGCGTCTGGGCTGCGGTCGAGCCGCGAATCGACACGTCCGTGACCGAGCCCGGCGAGCCGCTCTGCGTCACCTGGAGGCCCGGCACCTCGCGCAGGACGTCACCCACGTCGCGGATTTTCTGGCTCTGTATCTGTTGTGAATCGACGACCGATACGCTGGTGCCGATCTCGCTCAGCGGCTGGCGTATCCGGGTTGCCGTGACCACCATGACCGGCAGAGTCTGAGCTGTTTTGTCGGGACCTTTTTTGGCCGTGCCGGGCGATGGTTGCGGATTCGGAGTCGCCGTTGCCGAACCCGCTGCCGTTGCGGAGCCACTGTCGCAATAAGACGTCCGGCCGCCGACCGTCAGCCAGACCATCACCACACAGACCAGTACACCTGCTCGCTTCATAGCCGCCTCCCTCGCGGTAGGCGTGAGCCTCACGCGAGCAGGTGGAATCAGGCATGCAGGTCCGAGTTCCGATCCGGATCAGACTCAGGAAAACCAGCCCGAAGCCGCCTTCCCCGCGGAAGGTCAACGCCAGAATCACCCGGCCGGTCTCCTGGCTTGGGGGTCGTGACCTCGGGCCCGCCTTCCCGCTTGCGCAGTGGCGTGTGGGCCTTCGTTCCCCCGTACAGTTGCGGGGCAGCGCCGGACTCTAACCGGCTTCCCGTACACCGGGTGTGCCGCGAACTTTTATTCCCGCGGCGGCGGGTAAGTCAAGAGCGATGAGAGAGCGCGGGAGCAACCGCGCTCCCCGCAGCGGGGAACGCGGTCGCTCCCACGCCAGGGAGCCAGCCTTGCTAGGCGGCCGCCTTGCGCGCGGCCGCGAGCGCCGCCTCGTAGTCGGGATGGTTGGCGATTTCCTTGACGTACTCGGCATGGACGACGTTGTCGTTGCGATCAAGCACGAACACGGCGCGGGTCAGCAGATGCAGTTCCTTGATCAGCGCGCCGTACTTCTGACCAAACTCGGCGCCGCGCCAGTCGCTGAGCGTCGTGACCTTGTCGACGCCCGCCGCGCCGCACCACCGCGCCTGCGCGAACGGCAGGTCCATCGAGATCGTCAGGATCTGCACGTCGCCGGGCAGCTTTGCCGCCTCTTCGTTGAAGCGCCGCGTCTCCGCGTCGCACACCGGCGTATCGATCGAGGGGATGGTCGCGATGATCTTGACCTTACCCTTGAACTGGTCGAGCCCGACCGGCGCCATGCCCTTGCCGACGATGGTGAACCCGGGCGCCTTTTGTCCGGGTTTCAGCTCCGGACCGACCAGGGTCATCGGATTGCCGCGCATCGTAACTGCCGCCTTACGCTCTTCAGCCATTGGATTGCTTCTCCTCGGGATTGTTCGGATCGAGTCAGACTCTAGCCGCAAGCGTCCCCAGGGTAAACATTTCGCGCTGCTGACTTGGCTTACGCCGGCGGCTAAAATAGGCGCCACCTGCCGCCTTTACGAACCATCGATAAAACCGCAGGGCGTGATCATGAGTGGAACAGGACGCCGATTCTTACCGACGCTCAACGGGCCCGGGGCCGGCGATCGAGAATCACGTAATTCGGGCACCGGGCGGCACCGGCTGCCTGCGGGCAAGCCGCTGATCGCGGTCTTCGGCAGTTCGTCGGCGCGCCCCGGCGACGGTCTCTCCGAGCAGGGCCATCGGATGGGCGAACTGCTCGGCCGCGCGGGCTTCAACATGATGACCGGCGGGTACACGGGGTTGATGGAGGCGGCGAGCCACGGCGCCCACGACGCGGGTGCGCACGTGGTCGGAGTCACGCTCAAGCTTTTCGGGGAGAAGGCGAACCGCTACGTGATGGATGAAATCCCGACCGCGAGCTTCTGCGGCCGCTTCCGATGGCTGATCGGGCGGGCCGATGGCTATGTCGCGATGCGCGGCGGGATGGGCACGCTGGCGGAAGTCAGTTTCGCGTGGCAAGAACTGGCGATCGGGATGATCGCCCCGCGTCCGCTGGTGCTGGTGGGACCGGCCTGGCGCGCGATCGTGAAGAACTGGCGCGAGCACCTCACCACCGAGGCCGAAAAATACGCCGTCCTGACGCTGGTCGAGAGCGCCGAAGAGGCTTGCGCCGTACTTTCGGACTACTTCGCCAAGAACCGGGTTGCGCCACGCGCGTCGCGCTGAGCGAGGTTCAGCCCCGCGCGAAGCGGGCCCGGCGCTCAGCCTCGATACGATCGGCCTCCTCGCGGCCCGGCTGCCGCGGCATGAATCCCGGCCGATAGTCGCGCTCCTCCCAACCGTTGTCGGCGGGATCCCATACGTAAGGCAGCTCAACGATCGTGCCCGGCGCGTCGATGGACTCAAAGGCGTTGAGCGCGTCGCGGATGATCGAGCGCTGGAGCTCGGGGTCGTCGGGCTTGCCGGTTTGATGGCCGAGCGGGAAATTCAGGAACACCGCGCGCGGTGGCTTGACCGCTTGCGTGATATCGAGCGCCGAGGTCATCGTCAGGGTCGGAATCCCGGCCTCCTCGACGACACGTGCGATCAGTCCCACGGACTGATGGCATACGGGTCAGGCGGGGACCAGATAGAAGGCATCGGCGTGCGCGGCCTTGAGTTCCGCGGCGATTCTGGGCGCGAGCTCCTCGCGGACCTTGCGCGCCGAGTAGATTCCGCCCATGAAGCTGAAAGCCGGATCGCAAAGTTCCCCGATGATTCCATCCCGCTCGAACTCGCGCAGCCGCTCGAGCGGAAAGACGCAGTTGGGATCGCGCGCCGCGTCGGCGGTCGGGTAGCCGAAGTGCCAGATGCTGAGTTCGTCGCGCCGTGCGCTCTTCGGGATGCGCCGGTAAGAGGCGTCCTCGCGATGGAAGCGAGGCTGATCGCGGTAGAGAATCCCGCCCGAACTCATCAGCGCCAGCCGACATCGCGCGATCGGCCGACTAAGCGGCGTCCACGGGACGCGGTCGTTGACCACCCATCGATAAGGCTCGTACCGGCTGTAGAGTTCGCGCGTCCGCGGTATGTAGTCGATCGGCATCTCGGCGTCGCTCCCGGCGGTTGAGCCTCAAGTCTAGCAATGAACCTTTCCGGAGTCTCGATTCCCGGGTGCTGGCATGAAGGCGGGCACGGCGGCACAATAGCGCGACCCCCGCATCGTGAACCCGCGCCGGAGTAACCGATGGCCCTGCGGATCGAGGATTACGCGCTGATCGGCAATACCCTGTCGGCCGCCCTGGTAGGGCGCGACGGCTCGATCGACTGGCTGTGCATGCCGCGTTTCGATTCGGGCGCCTGCTTTGCCGCGCTGCTCGGGGGACCCCACAATGGGCGATGGCTGCTCGCGCCCGACGATGAAGTTCGCGGCACCAAGCGGCGCTATCGCGGCGACACGCTGATTCTCGAGACCGAGTTCCGCACCGCAGGCGGAGTTGCCGCGATAATCGATTTTATGCCGCTTGCCGAGCGCGGCGACTCTGTCGACCTGGTCCGGATTGTCGAGGGCCGCCGCGGCGCCGTGCCGATGAAGATGGAACTGGCCCTGCGTTTCGACTACGGCCATGTGATCCCCTGGGTCGTGCGGCGCGACTATGGATTGCGCGCGATCGCGGGTCCCGACGCGATGCTGTTGCGGACACCGGCGCGGATGCATGGCAAAGACTTCACCACCGTCGCCCACTTCACGGTGAGCGAAGGACAGTCGATCCCGTTCACGATCACCTGGTACCCGTCGCATCGCCCGGAGCCCCCCGGCCGTCAGCCGCATCGAATGCTGGATGACACCGAACGGCAGTGGAGTGCCTGGTCGGCGCGCTGCACGTATCACGGGCCCTGGCGCGAAACCGTGATGCGCTCGCTCATCACACTCAAGGCGCTGACCTATGCGCCCACCGGCGGAATCGTGGCGGCGCCGACCACTTCGCTGCCCGAACAGCTCGGCGGCGTGCGCAACTGGGATTACCGGTTCTGCTGGCTGCGCGACGCGACCTTCACGCTCTACGCGCTGCTGTCGTCGGGCTACACCGAGGAGGCCCGCGCGTGGCGCGAGTGGCTGCTGCGCTCCATCGCCGGCCATCCGCAGGAACTTCAGGTGCTCTACGGGATCGCGGGTGAGCGGCGGCTTACGGAGCTGGAGCTGGAATGGCTCGACGGTTACGGCGGCAGCCGCCCGGTGCGGATCGGCAACGCCGCGCACGGCCAGTTCCAGCTCGACATCTGGGGCGAGGTGATGGACACGCTGCACCTCGAACGCCAGCACTCGATCGCGCACGGCGACGAGGCCTGGGACCTGCAGCGCGCGATGATGGACTTTCTCGAAGGCGCCTGGGACAAGCCCGATAACGGAATCTGGGAGATGCGCGGCCCGCGGCGTCATTTCACGCATTCGAAGGTGATGGCATGGGTGGCGTTCGACCGCGCCGTCAAGGCCGTCGAATCGTTCGGCCTCGAGGGTCCGGTCGAGCGCTGGCGGGCGCTGCGCGACCGGATCCACGCGGACGTGATGCGTTCCGGGTTCAATCGGCAGCGCCAGGCCTTCGTGCAGTTCTACGGTGCCGACGGCCTCGATGCGTCGCTGTTGATGATGCCGCTGGTCGGATTCGTTCCCGCCACGGATCCGCGGATGGTCTCGACGGTTGCGGCGATCGAGCGGGAGCTGATGCATGACGGGTTCGTCAAACGCTATGCGAGCCAGGAAGACGTCGAGCATCTGCCGCCGGGAGAGGGCGCGTTTCTGCCCTGCAGCTTCTGGCTCGCCGACAACCTGGCGCTGGCGGGACAGGGGGCGAAAGCGCGGGCGATGTTCGAGCGGCTGCTCTCGCTATGCAACGACGTGGGCCTGATTGCCGAGGAGTACGATCCCGAGCTGAAACGTCAGATGGGCAATTTTCCGCAGGCCTTCACGCATGTCTCGCTGATCAACTCGGCCTGCAATCTAAGCCTCGCGCGCGGCCCGGCCCATCGCCGCGCGGCCGGCTAGCGAGTGCCGCGGGCCCGGCGGTCGCGATCGGCTCGCACCCGTTGCTACGCCACCTTCTTGAACTCATCGGCTTCGCC
>JBGPMT010000073.1:0-10950 GCA_041487135.1 Binataceae bacterium (SeqCode)
CCCGGCCGAGCGCGCGCTCTCTCTCGCCTGGTTGAACAGCCGCTTCGAGACCGGGATCAGGAGCCCGCTCGACAGCGCGATCCTGAAGCGTGCGGGCCATTCGGTCGACGGATACCAGAAGACCGACGAGATTCCGTTCGATTTCGAGCGCCGGATGCTCTCGATCGTGGTCGAGAAGGACGGCCAGCATCTGCTGATCACGAAAGGGGCCCCCGAAACCGTGCTTGCCGCCTGCGCTACTTACGAAGACGGCGGCGCGATGCTACCGCTCGACGCCGGCGCGCGCAGGCGCTGCGAGGAGATTCATCGGGCGCTCGGCACGCAAGGATTTCGCGTGCTCGCGGTCGCGCATCGTCCGGTCGAGCAGGGTGAAGGGCTCACCGTGGCCGACGAGCGGAACCTCAGTCTGGCGGGCTTTCTCACTTTCTTCGACCCGCCGATCGCGAGCGCGGCCGAGGCGGTTGCGGCGATGCGCCGCGACGGGGTCGCCGTGAAGGTGCTGACCGGCGACGGCGAACTGGTCGCGCGGCACGTCTGCTCTGAGGTCGGGATCGACGTCGAGCGAATCGTGCTCGGCGAGGAGATCGAGCGGCTGGGCGATGTCGAGCTGGCTCACCTGGCCGAAGCGCACGAGGTTTTCGCCCGCGTCTCTCCGGCCCAGAAGAACCGCATCATTCTCGCGCTCAAGGCGCGCAGCCACGTGGTCGGTTTCATGGGCGACGGAATCAACGACGCGCCGTCGCTCAGGACCGCGGACGTCGGAATCTCGGTCGCCCACGCTGTCGACGTGGCGAAGGAGTCCGCCGAAATAATCCTGCTCGAAACCGGTCTCGGCGTCCTTCACGCCGGAATAATCGAGGGGCGCAAGGCCTCTGGCAACGTCTTCAAGTACCTGCTGATGGGCACCAGCTCCAACTTCGGCAACATGTTCAGCATGGCGGGGGCGACGCTCTTTCTCCCGTTCCTGCCGATGCTGCCGACGCAGATCCTGTTGAACAATTTTCTTTACGACCTGGCCCAGGTAACCATCCCGACCGACAACGTCGACCGTGCCTACGTGGTGAAACCGCAGCGCTGGGATATCTCGATGATCCGCAACTTCATGCTGCTGATCGGTCCCATCAGCTCGCTCTACGACTTTCTGACCTTCTTTATTCTGCTCAAGGTTTTTCGGGCGTCCGAGGCGCTGTTTCATACCGGATGGTTCGTCGAATCGCTGGCGACCCAAACCCTGGTGCTGTTCGTGATCAGGACGGTCGGCCGCCCGTGGAGCGATCGGCCGAGCACGCCGCTGGTGATCACCACGGTTACCATCGTGCTTATCGGGGCGTTGCTGCCGTTTTCGCGGCTCGCCAAACCGCTCGGATTCGTGCCCTTGCCGCTCGGGTTTTTCCTGTTCCTCGTGGCCGCTACGGCGACCTACCTGGTACTGGTTGAAGTGGCGAAGCGCCATTTGATGCGCCGCCTGCTCGCCGATTCTGATTCCGCTCCGGCCAACTAACCTGCCAGTCCATAACCTGCCGGGGATCGGTTATTCCCTTGCAACAGCTTCAGATCCAGGACCCTCGCCGCCTGATACGCGCCGCGCCGAGACCAAGAGTTTTCTATCGCAGTCGCGCATGCTGCGCCCTCCCTGCCCTCGGAGCCGCGCAGTTTCTTCATGGCGCACCAGGATTCAGATTGGCTTTATCGATCGAAGCTGGGCGTCCGGAACGCGGAAGACACCCTTGATGCAGTCCGGGTTGCAGACAGCGATCTGGATGTGCGTCTTTTCGTGGAAACCGGAACCCTCATAGGCAGGTCCACCTTCGATGAAGACTCCTTTCACGGTATCAATGGCCTGTTCGCCTTGGTCCTTTCGAATCGTGTGAACCATTTGAATCACAGCACGGTCCAACCGCCGCAAAAGGCCGCCGGTCGTATTCTTGGGCAGTTCCAGATGACGGGCGGTTGCGAGCTCCACCAAGCTCTTATGAGCGGCTCTAACCTGCGCGATTCCCGGACTGGTTGTCAGATCCAAGCAAAGGCCGAGAGAGATTACTGCGCCAATGACGAAGGGTGTCCTGATGTCCGAAAGCTTGCGCCTTTTTGCCTCGCGGGCAAAGTCGAGGCCGCGCATCGGGTTAGCTTCCCAAAAGTAAATTCCAGGCCCGAGCCAATCGTAATCGTTATTGCTTTGTTTGAACGGCTCACCATTCAGGATGCGCTCACCAACGCTCCCGTCGCACCCGTGGTAGCCGAGAATGAAGCTCGTCGCTAGCTGATGCAATCAGTGCGGCAACGGGTAGGGTTGTTTACGATCGGTAGTTTTTGGTGAGCTTGCCGGATTTCGTGTAGATCCCCGACTCCACCAATGCCTTGAGTGCAGACTCTTTCGAGCGTAGTGCTTCGCTCGTGAAGTCTGCGGCCGCTTCGCGGAATCGCTCGACCGCTTCACGGGTGGTCAGGTCCACGGAGCGCGACGTGATGGCTGCCTTCTTCTTCGTGCGCACGTGTACAGTATCCTTGCCATGAGCCCTTCTTTCAAGCACGTGGCTGAATGGTGCGGCCCGCGAGTCACCCGAGAATAGCCAACGGAGCAGCCGTGCAATCGCCCAACTCCCACCAAAAGTGCCAGCGGCCAACGTATGCGCTCGCTAGCAGACTCGTCTTGCTGGGCTGAGTTATTTTCGCAATTGAAGATTCTTTGGTTGCGGGGAGAGGATTTGAACCTCTGACCTCCGGGTTATGAGCCCGGCGAGCTACCAGACTGCTCCACCCCGCGCGGGCATACTACCGGCCTGCCGCGCGCGCGGTCAATAACACCATCGTAATCCGGACGAAAACCGATCGCGCCGGTCACACCCCGCCAACGGGAAAAATCTCGGTCAAGGCTTCGAGCTGAAGTCGGGCTTGCCGGTCGCCATGTCGATCGGCACCGAGATGTGCTCCAGCACGATCAGCCAGTGGCCGTGGCTTTTCCGGTAGCCGTCGGTGTAGCGCAGGCTTGCGTCGAATGGCTTGCCGTCCTTGGCCGTGCCCGAGATGTGCCAGATGCTGTGTGAGAAGGCCAGACGGCCGTCGGAGGTGACCACGATATCGCTCACCTCCGCGTTGATCGGTCCTTTGAACGTATCGATAAAGTTCTGCCAGCTCTTCTGATAGGCCTCGCTGCCGGCGTATTGCCGGGGCGTCACCACGTCGAACACGAAGATCTGATCGCCCGGTGCGTAGCAGCTCATCATCTGCTTGATGTCCTTGGCCTTGAAGCCGTCGGCGAGGCGCTGCTCGAGCGCCTTGATCTCGGCCTCGTCGCCGGCTTTCGCCCAGGCGTGAATCGCGTTCGCACCGACGGCGGCCGCGATCGCGAGAATCGATGCGCTCAGGAATAGCTTCTTCATTTCGCCACCTCCCAATCGAGGCCCAGGTCGTGGTCATCGCCAAAGACAGGTGCCACGGCGCGCCGTTCGCGGGTTCGAAAGCTATCATCACCTCGCCTTCGCTGTCATGCGGATACTGACCCGGCGCCCCGGCCGCAACCCTTTTCGCGCCCTGAAAGATTGTGTTAAGCGTTGCGGACCAGACCAAAATCGGAGGCAGATGCATGAGTCTCAAGCGCAAGGCCGCGGCGATTGGAATCGGCGAGATAAAACCGTTTCGCGAAGCGGGCAACGAGACCGCGCTTAGCCTGATGGCCAAGGTGGCGGCCGAGGCGATCGCGGACGCAGGCCTGGAAAAAAAGGATATCGACGGCGTGCTGAACGCGGTGCCGTTTTCCGATCCGGCGGGATTTTACCCGGCCTCGTTCTGCGAGATGATCGGCATCGAACCGCGCATGCTCGACGTCGTCGATACCGGCGGCGCCATCGGCACCGGAATGTTCTGGCGGGCGGCCGCGGCGATCGACGGGGGGATGTGCAGCGCGGTGTTGTGCGTCGGCGGTGACCTCAACCGCTCCACCGGCATGCCGTTTCCGTGGATTTCGCTGGAGCGCGAGTTCGAATGGCCCTACGGCTACATCGCACCGACGCTCGGTTACGCGATGATCGCGCAGCGCCACATGCATGAGTATGGCACCACCTCCGAGCAGCTCGCGAAGATCGCGGTGGACCAGCGTGCCAACGCGCTGCGTAATCCACTGGCCCGCTTCAACGACCGGCCGCTCACGATCGAGGAGGTGCTGAACTCCCGGATGCTTGCCGATCCGCTCCATATCTTCGATATCGTGAGCCCGCAATGCGGCGGCTCGGCCTTCGTGGTGGTCTCGCCCGAAATCGCCAAGCGTTCGAAGCATCCGCCGGTATGGCTGCTCGGCGCGGGCGAATTTTCCGATCACTCGGTAATCAGTTATGCGCCGTCGGTGACCACCTCTTGCGTCAAACCGGCCGCCGAAGCGGCCTTCAAGATGGCCGGCCTGAAACCGGCGGACATGGACCTGGTCGCGCCTTACGATTGTTTCACGATCACCGTGCTGGTGACGCTCGAGGACGCCGGCTTCTGCAAGAAGGGACAGGGCGGCCCATTCGTAATGGATCACGACCTGACCTGGGCCGGCGACCTGCCCTGCAACACCCACGGCGGGCAGCTTTCCTTCGGCCAGGCCGGCTTCGCCGGCGGAATGTCGCACGTGACCGAGGGCATCCGCCAGTTGATGGGCCGCGGCGAGGGGCGCCAGGTCAAGGACGCCGCGCTGGCCTACGTCAATGGCAACGGCGGCGTGATGAGCGAGCAATGCAGCATCATCCTGGAGCGTCAATCATGAGCGAACCACGGCGAGGCGACGAACGTCCCGCGGCATTCATCAGCGAGTACGGGAAACCGCTGCCGCATCCGAGCCCGACCAGCCGCCCGTTCTGGGAGGCGGCGCGCCGCCATGAGCTCGTGCTGCAGCAGTGCGGCGCGTGCGGCAAGTTCATCTACTATCCGCGGCCGCTCTGTCCGCACTGTTTTTCCGATCGTCTCGAATGGAAAAAAGTAAGCGGGCGCGGCACGGTCTACAGCTATACCGTCGCCCGTTACTCGCCGACGCCGGCCTTCAAGGAAATTCCCTTCGTGCTGGCGATCGTCGAGCTTGAAGAGGGACCGCGCATGACGACCAATGTCGTCGCGCCGCCCGAGCAGGTGCGAATCGGGATGCCGGTGACGGTCGCGTTCGAAGACGTGACGCCCGAGTGCACGCTGGTGAAATTCAAGCCGGCCTGAGGGATCACGGGCGCGGCGCGCGAAGCGGTCAGGCGAGCAGGACCGCCACGATGCCGGTTAGAAAAATCCCATCGAAGGTGCCGGCGCCGCCGATCGACGCGACTGGCGCGCCGAGGTTCTTTATCCGCCACAGATTGGCGAGGTCCGCCCCGATCAGCGTGCCGCCGACGCCCCCCACATAGGCGACAATCGGCCGCAATGCGTAGGGCGTCAGGAAGTAGCTGGCGAGCGCCGCCACGATCGGCGGGACGAACATCGGCACCGCGATGCCGACGCCCCTGACCGGCCGCGCGAACAGATGAACGACGATCGCGACCGCTCCCACGGCGGCCAGGGCCGGGAGCAGCGCCACGGGCTTCTGCGTCAGGATGTAGATCGAAATCAGTATCGGAACCATCGCCCCGCCCACGTTGACGGCGACCGTAGTCGAGCCGCTGAACAGATGGGTCGGGATGCGGTAGGCGACGCCGAATTTGCGGATGACGTCGACGTCATGCATCCGGTCGCAACTGAGCCGCGCGATGGGGATGTTGATATAGCTGCCGATGAGACTCGCCAGGAGCGCCGCGAACGCGAGTTCCGGCGGCAGGCCGATCACCTGGAAGGCGTAGTTGATGATGTGAATCTCGATGAGCGCGAACAGAAAGGCGAGCAGCAGGAAGAAAACCAGAACGTAGAAGAAGAGGAACGGCGCGAAAAGCACGGCAGCATAATAGCAGCCGGTATGCCGCCCTCATATCCGGCCGCCGCGGATGATCCACGATCCGCGGTGCTTGTCCGCCGGCCAGCCAGCGTCTAGATTGCGGCTCAGCGATGGATACCGCGCAACGCAGCGAATTGCTCCAGCTCCTGGCCCGCGAGTCGTACTTCGAACGCGACAAGCTGACGCTCGCCTCGGGCCGCTCGTCGAACTATTACATCGACTGCAAGCGGACGCTCTACCTCCCGCAGGGCGCCTATCTGGCGGGCGAACTGATGATCGAACTGGTGGTCGAGAACGGTCTCGAGCAGATCGGCGGGATGGCCGCGGGAGCGCTGCCGGTGACCGACGCGATCATCGCGGCGGCTTGGCGGCGCCGGGTGCCCCTGACGGGGTTCTTCGTGCGCAAGGAGGTAAAGCCCCATGGCCTGCAGCAGATCGTCGAAGGTGCGTTCCGCAAAGGTGTGCGCACGGCGGTAATCGACGATACCATCACCACCGGCGGGTCCAGCCTGCAGGCCGCCGACGCGGCGCGGGAGGCAGGGGCCAACGTTGTCGCCGCGCTGGCGCTGGTCGATCGCGGCGAAGGCGCCGCCGCGGCGTTTGCACAAGCCGGGCTCAAATACGTTCACCTGTTTACTGCCGAAGAGGTGCGGGCCGCACGCGCCGAGCAAGCTTCGCGCTGAGGCTCGCCGGCGTTGACTACCAGGCGCCCGCCCGCGGCCGCATCCAAGCGCACCGCTATCGGCGGCGGCACCCGAATCGCGGCGGTGTTCGGCGATCCGGTCGCGCACTCGCTCTCGCCTGCGATGCATAACGCGGCGTACGCGGCGCTCACGATGGACCGCGTGTACGTCGCCCTCCACGTTACGCTCGACCGACTGCCCGATGCGTTGCGCGCCATCCCGGCCCTCGGTCTCCTCGGCGTCAACCTCACGGTGCCGCACAAGCAGGCAGCGCTCGAGGTCGTCAAGCGGCTGAGTGCCGAGGCGCGACTGCTCGGCGCGGCCAACTGTATCGTGAATCGCCGGGGCGTCCTGTATGGCGACAACACCGACGCGCGGGGCCTCGAGCGGGCTCTGTGTGAACTCGGCGTCGCGCTGGCTGGCAAGCTGGCGATCGTGATCGGCGCCGGCGGGGCCGCGGCCGCGGCGCTACTGGCTGCGCAACGACTCCGGGCGCGCCGGATCGTAATCGTCAACCGGACGCTCTCTCGTGCCGAGACCCTGGCGCGACGCTTCGCCCGCGCGTCGAGCAAGAGCCGGGTTCAGGCGGCGGGACTCGACGCGCTTCGCGACCCGGAATTGATGGCCGGCGCCGCCATCGTGATGAATGCGACGCCCATCGGTTTGAACGCGACGCACTTTGTGCCGCTCGATTACGGCGCGACGCCGCGCGACTGCCTCTTCTATGATCTCGTCTATGCGCCGCGGGCCACGCCCTTTCTGAAGCCGGCTGAGAAGCTTGGCCGGCCGACTGCGGATGGCGCCGGGATGCTGCTCCATCAGGGCGCGCTGGCTTTTCGATTGTTCAACCGTGTGCCCGCGCCGATCGAAGTGATGCGCCGCGCGCTGATGGAACAGCTCGGCCGCTCGTCGAAGCCCCGGAGCCCGGCGCCAGCTCGATAGCACTTCATCGCCAAAGCCGTTTGGTCGCGATCCGCGCGCCCTCGGCCATCGCCCCGAGTTTGTGCCAGACGATTTCGCTGTCGACCGTTTCGCTGCCGGCGAAGGTGCCGAAACCGCAGTCGGTGCCCGCGATCACGTTCTCGCGGCCGACTATCCGGGCGAGATTGCAGATTCGCATCGCGACCAGCTCGGGATGCTCGATGAAGTTGGAGGTCGAATCGATCACGCCGGGAATCAGGAGCTTGCCCGCCGGCAGCTTGACGTCGCGGAAGACCTCGAATTCATGCTCATGGCGCGGATTGGCGGCGACGTAAGAGATCGCCTGCGGGCGGGCCTTCAGAATCACGTCGATGATGTCCTTGAGCGGGATGTCGCGGTGATGCGGCCCGTGGTAATTGGCCCAGCAGAGATGCATCCGGACGCGATCGGCCGGAATGCCGGCGGTCGCGGCATTGATCGCCTCGACATGGGTCTCAGCGATCTTGCGGAACTCGGCGACGCTCTTGTCGGGAAAGCGCACGTGATGGCCCATCGCGAGGTCGGGGCAATCGAGCTGCAGAACGAATCCGGCGCGATGAATCGCCTCGTACTCGGTCTTCATCGCCTCGGCCACCGCGCCGATGAAGGCCTCGTGCGTCGGGTAGTGGCGATTCTCGAGGAACATCGAGACTACGCCCGGCGAGGCGGCGGTCATGAAGGCCTCTTCGACCTTTGCGCCGCCCAGAGCCGCCTTGAGATTCGCGATGTCGGTTTCGACCTCGGCCTGTCCCCGGTACCTGACAGGTCCGGTGCAGCACGGACGTTTGAGCGTGGTGAGCGAGCGATCCTCCGCCCAGCGCCGCGCGTAGGCCGGAAAATCGGCGACATCCGCCACCCGCAACATGAAGCTCGGGATGGCGCTCTCGAAGCCGGTGAGCCGGTCGGTGACGTAGGTTGAGTAGCCGACCTTGCTCATCTCGCCGTCGTTGACGATGTCAATCCCCGCCCCGGTCTGCTTGCGGACCGCCTCGGCGACCGCGGCCGTCACGCTGCGCTCGAACCCGGCGCGATCGGCGAGCTCGCCCGCCTCTTTCGCCTTGAGCATCAAGACCAGCGCATCGGGACGCGGCAGGCTGCCGGTATGGGTCGTGAGGATTCGGTCACTGCTGCGTTTCATCGGGTGACTCCTTGGATGGATGGAATTGCTTCAGCGCAGCAATACGAGTTTTCGGTGGCCGCGGGCAAGCGCGCCAGAGCATCGCGCTGGGTCGATTTCTCTAGCTCTCGACTCCGCGGCTCGAAATGGCGCAGGACAGGGTTTGTGGAAGCCGAAGACCGCGAGTCCGGCGGCCTAGCCGAACATCTGCTTGATCTTGTCGACGAAGCCCTTGGACAGCGGATGGTTGACGTCCTCGCCCGAGGCCTTCGCGAACTCCTCGAGCAGCTCGCGCTGGCGGGCGGTCAGACGCCGCGGCGTCTCGACCAGGATCTTGACCAGCTGATCGCCGCGCCCATAGCCGTGGAGGTCGGGAAAGCCGCGCCCTTTGAGACGCATCACCTTGCCCGACTGCGTGCCAGGCTGCACCTTGACCTTAACCTTGCCGTCGAGCGTCGGCACGTCGATTTCGCTGCCGAGCGCAGCCTGGGGAAAGCTGACCGGCACCTCGATCACCACGTCGTTGCCCTGGCGCGCGAACAGCTCGTGCTCGCGAACATGGACGACGACGTAGAGATCGCCGGCCGGTCCGCCGCTGGAACCTGCTTCGCCTTCGCCGCGCAGCTTGAGGCGTGAGCCGTTATCGACGCCGGGCGGAATCCGCACCACCAGCGATTGAGCGCGCCGCGTGCGGCCCTGTCCCTGGCACTTCGGACACGGGTCGGCGATTATCATCCCCTCGCCGCGGCATTGCCCGCAGGTGGTCGCGATCGAGAAGAAACCCTGCTGGGTGCGGACCTGGCCGGTGCCGCGGCAATTCGGGCAGGTGCGGACGCCTGCCGCGCCGCTGCGAGCGCCGCTGCCGCTGCACGACTCGCAGGTCGCGAGGCGCTGAAAGGAGATGCTCTTCTCGACCCCGCGGGCCGCCTCCTGGAAATCGATTTCGAGGTCGTAGCGCAGGTCTTCGCCACGCCGGCTGCGCGATCGCGAGCGCGAGCGGCCGGCGCCGAAAAAGTCCCCGAAAATGTCCGAGAAGACCTCTTCGAAACCCTGGGTGAAATCAAAACCGCCGAAACCGCCGCCGGCATGGCCCTCAAAGGCGGCGTGGCCAAGGCGGTCGTACTGGGAACGACGATCGGGATCGGAGAGGACCTGGTAGGCCTCGTTGATCTCTTTGAAGCGTTCCTCGGCGTCCTTGTTGCCGGGATTACGATCGGGATGAAACTGGATGGCGAGGCGGCGATAGGCCTTCTTCAGCTCGTCTTCGGAGGCGCTGCGCGCAGCTCCCAGCACCTCGTAATAATCGCGCTTTCTGCTGGTCGGCATCAGGCGAGATACTAGTCGATGCGAGCCGCCGAGGTAAGCGGCTCAGATCGCAAAAACCGGTCATTGGGTGCTGGGCGGAGCGTCATTTCCGACCCGGCCGACGGGGGTTACTCCTTGACCTCCTTGAAGTCGGCGTCCACCACGTCTTCCTTTTTCTCGGCGCCACCGTCGCCCCCCTGGGCCTGACCGTCGCCGGCTCCGCCGTCGCCGGGAGCCTGCGCTTCGGCCTGACCCTGGCGGGTCTTGCTATACATCGCTTCGGCCAGCTTGTGCGAGGCCTGCGCGAGCGCGTCGGCGGCCCGATTCATCTCCTCGGCGTCCTTGGACTCGAGCTTGGTCTTGGCCTCGGCGATCGCATCCTCGACCGTCTTGCGCGAGGCCTCGTCGAGCTGCGCGCCGTGGTCCTTGAGGGTCTTCTCGGTGGCGTAGATCATGTTGTCGAGCTTGTTGCGCGCCTCGGCATCGGCCCTGCGCTTGTGGTCCTCGGCCGCGTGCGCCTCGGCATCGCGCACCATCCGCTTGATCTCCTCTTCGGTCAGTCCCGAGGAGGCGGTGATCCGGATCGACTGTTCCTTGTTGGTCGCCATGTCCTTGGCATGGACGCTGACGATCCCGTTGGCGTCGATATCGAAGGTCACCTCGACCTGCGGGAGGCCGCGCGGAGCAGGCGGAATTCCGATCAGGTCGAACTGGCCGAGCAGCTTGTTGTCGGCCGCCATCTCGCGTTCGCCCTGGAAGACGCGGATGGTCACCGCGGTCTGATTGTCCTGGGCGGTCGAGAAGATCTGGCTCTTGCGAGTCGGGATGGTGGTGTTCTTGTCGATCAATTTCGTGAACACCCCGCCCAGCGTCTCGATCCCGAGCGAGAGCGGAGTCACGTCCAGGAGCAGGAGATCCTTCACCTCCCCGGTGAGCACCGCCGCCTGGACGGCGGCGCCGACCGCCACCACCTCGTCGGGGTTGACGGTCTTGTTCGGCTC
>JBGPMT010000074.1:0-10810 GCA_041487135.1 Binataceae bacterium (SeqCode)
CCAGCGCCAGATTGATCTGGCCTTTCATGTCACCCACATGCATCACCTTGCCATCGGCGCCGTTCGAGGTTTGCCCGGCGCAATAGAGCACGCGCTCTCCGCCCTTGACCTCGATCGCGTGGCTGAACCCAAATTGATCCTGCCATTTCCATGGATTAACCAGTTTCTTTTCCATTTTCTTTTCCTCGCGGATTGATTCTCCAGTGATTAATCCTTCAAACGTCTGTATTTTGCGGCACGAGCGACATCTCTGCTGCCGGTCGCGCGGGCAGAGCCACGCTCAGGCGCTCCTCGGCCCAACTGTAACTGATCATTCCCGCGAGCATCCCGATTACAAACACCGGGGCCGCGATATGCCCGGACAAAATCGACGTGACGGCGGGACCCGGGCAAAAGCCCGCAAGCCCCCAACCAATTCCGAACAGGACGGCGCCTGCGATGAGCCGGCCCTCGATCTCGCGCCGCTTCGGGATCGCAAACTCCTGTGCCAACACGGGCTTATCTCGCGTCATCACGAACCGGTAAGCAAGCGCATGAACGCCGATCGCGCCGATCATCACGAACCCCAGGCTTGCATCCCAGTTGCCCGCGAAATCGAGAAAGCCGATTACCTTCGAGGGCTGCGTCATCCCGCCGATCGCCAGTCCGGCGCCAAACACAGCGCCCCAAAGGAACGCGCTCAGCATCCGCTTCACGGGTTACCTCCGAAGACGTGATTCGTCAAATAAACGGTCGCTACACCCGCGAGCATGAAAGTGAGCGTCGCGGCAAAGGAACGCATCGAACCGCGGCTGAGGCCGCATATGCCATGTCCGCTGGTGCATCCGCTGCCCAGCCGGGTGCCGAGTCCGACCAGAAAGCCTGCCATCAGAAACATCGACAGCGAGCGCGAAATCCCGATCGCGAATGAGGCCGGTGAAATGATCCGGACGATGGCTCCTGCGCCGATAAGCCCGGCGATGAAGCAGATTCGCCACCCCCACTCTCCGCGCTCCGGCCTGAGCACGCCCGCTACGATCCCGCTGATTCCCGCGATCCGCCCGTTGAACAGCATCAGCATCGAGGCGCTGAGCCCGATCAGCATCCCGCCGATCAAGGAAGCAATTGGAGTGAAGTTATGCATTGCAATCATCTCCAGGGGTGCGGCAGGTCAGGAATCAAACCGGTTCCACTTCGACGAGGTTATCCGAAAAAGTCGGTGCATGGCCAAGGTCGGCGAACGCGGTCGGGGTCGCGGCGTTGACCGTGGCGTGGCTGCGGCTGAACTTCCGCCAATGGCCCATCGGCGCGACGATAAGGCCGGGCCGGACGGCGGCGTTCACCCGGGCTGTGGCCGTGAAGGAGCCGCGGTCATTGAAGACCCGCACCGGTTGCGATTCGCGGATGCTGCGCCGGCCGGCGTCCTCGGGATTGATCGTGACCGTGGGCTCGCCCGCGATTCGCCGCTGGCGCTCCATGTTGCCGCACGATGAATTCAGGAAAGCGTGCGACTTTGGCGAAATCAGGTTGAGCGCATAGCGCGAGCCGCTCGCCCGGGTTTCGCGCGGCGGAATGAAAACCGGGAGCGGGTCGACCGGCTCGCCGGCCTGGGATTCGTTGGAACCCTGGCGGAACAGCGGGATTACGAAGTTGCCGCCGCGGGCCATCGATGAAACGAACTCCGTCCTACCCGACGGGGTCGGGAAGTTACCTGCCGCATGCGGCGCGAAGGTCTCCGGGGCACCAACCTTAAGGCGTACGTGTCCGTGAAGCTTAAGGTAGTCGAGGTCCACGCCCGCCAGTGCCGGCGCCGACCAATCGATCGCCTCGCGCGCGATCTGTTCGTCGCTGCGCCTGAAGCATTCGTCGTCGAAGCCCATCCGCGCCGCGAGCCGCCGGAACAGCTCAACGTTGGGGATCGCCTCGCCCAACGGCGCGATCGCCGGATTGTTGACGCTCATGTGCAGGTGGCCCCAGGACCACATCAAGTCGAACTGTTCCAGTTGGCTGGTCGCGGGCAGCACGAGGTCGGCAAAATCGGCGGTATCGGTCATGAACTGCTCGCTGACGACGGTGAACAAATCTTCCCGCGCGAGCCCGGCAACGATCCTCGCCTGGTCGGGAACGGCCACGACCGGGTTGCAGTTGTAGACGAAGAGCGCCTTGATCGGCGGGTCCAGCTTCATCTCGCCGGTGAGCGCGGCTCCGAGCCGGAATTGATTGAGATGCCGGGTGCCGGGCCGAATGAAATCCGGCCGGGTAACCGTGTCCCATTTTATCGGGAAGGCGAAGTTCGGCATCCCGACCAGACCGCCACCCGGCCGCCGCCACGCACCGACCAGCGCCGGCAGGCAACAGATCGCGCGCACTGCCTGCCCGCCGCCCGCGTGACGTTCGATGCCGACGCCGAGCCGGATCACCGCCGGCTGCGCGGCCGCGTACTCCCGCGCAAGCTTCACGATATCGGCCGCGGGAATGCCGGTAATCGCGGCGACCCGCTCGGGTGTGTACTCGCTGGCGCGCTCCTTCAATTCGGGGAAGCCGAGCGTGTAGCGCTCGACATAGTCACGATCGACGAGGTTGTCGCTGATAATCACATTGATCAGTGCGAGTGCCAGCGCCCCGTCGGTACCGGGCCGGATTGGGATATGCCAGTCGGCTTTGGCCGCCGTGCGGTTGCGGAGCGGATCGATGACGACCACTTTGGCGCCGCGCCGCTGCGCCTGCGCGATCGTGGGCCATAGATGCAGGTTCGTGCTGATCACGTTGCAGGCCCAGATGATGATGTACTTCGATTGCGCGACACTCTCGGGGTCGGTGCCGGTGCTCGGCCCGAGCGTCATCAGCCATCCCGTGATCACCCCCGAGGCGCAGAACGTGCGCTCGCTTATCGTGGCGCCAAGCTTGTTGAAGAATGGGTCGCCGACATTGAGGCCGTTAATCAGCCCCTCGGTGCCAAGATAACTGTAGGGCAGGATCGCCTGCGGGCCACGCTCCGCGATGATTTTCCGGAAGCGAGCCGTGATTTCATCGAGCGCGGCGTCCCATGAGACGCGCTCGAATTTGCCGCTGCCCTTGGCGCCGGCGCGCCGCAGCGGATGAAGCAGGCGGTCGGGGCTGTAGACGCGATCGACGTAATCTTCGACCTTGACGCACAAAGCGCCGCGCGTCACCGGATGGTCGGGGTCGCCACGCACTTCGATCGCACGCCCATTTTCCACCGTTACCAGCATCGCGCAGGTGTCGGGACAATCGTGAGGGCATGCACCGCGAACGATAGTTCTTCCCGCCTCGCTTCCCATCGTCGTTCCGTTCCTTTGCCGCCGCCCGAGCAGGCTTTTCGCCGGACCGGTTCAGAGTATAGGCTACCGGGGGCTGATTTGTGGAACCGCGGCCACCCGCCGCTCAGGATGGCCGATTTGGAATCGGGCGATAGCGCGCGCTATGTTAGGGATCGTCTGACTTCGACAAGGAGAACTGCGATGGCTACACCGTCAGTCGCCAGGCTCGGACACGTCGGTATCCATGTTCATGACCTTGAAAAAGAGAAGGCCTTCTTCCGCGATATAGTGGGGCTGCAGGTCACGGACGAGGACCTCGATCTGGGGCTGGTCTTCATGAGCGCGCGGCCCGACGAGGAGCATCATGAGTTTCTGCTCTGTGGCGGCCGCAACGTCGATGAGAACGCGCGTGTCGTGCAGCAGGTCTCCTTCCGGTGCAACAGCCTCGACGACGTCTATGGCTACTACCATCGCTTCAAGGAGAAGGGCGTCAAGTTCGACCGGATGGTCTCGCACGGCAACGCGGTAAGCATCTATTTCTACGATCCCGAGGGCAACCGCTGCGAGGTTTACTGGAACACGGGATTCAAGGCGAAGCAGCCGTTCGGCCAGAAGATCGATCTCGCGACTCCGAAGGAACAACTGATGGCCGAGGTCGAAGAGTACGCGATCAAATACGGCAAGACCGGCTACGTGAACCGGCAGGCCGCGGCCCAGCATAATATCGGCACCGGCGCGAAAAGCTGATCATCCTTCGGCGGCAGACGCTGGTCGGGGAAGCAGGCCCGCGGGGAGGCTATACACCATGAGTATGCAGGGCAGGACGGCTCTGGTGACCGGTTCGAGCTCCGGTATCGGGCGTGCGATCGCTCTGCGTTTCGCGCGTGAGGGCGCCGACCTCGTAATCAACGGGCGCGACCCGAAGAAGATCGACGGGGTCGTGAAGGAAGTCCAGGCGCTCAAGCGGCGCGCGCTCGGCATCCGCGCCGACGTCGCCAACTTCTCCGAATCGCAAGCGATGGTCGAGCGGGCAATCAAGGAATACGGCCAGCTCGACATCCTGGTGTGCAGCGCCGGCATCTTTCGCTTCACCCCGTTTCTCGAGATTACGGAAAAGGAATGGGACGACGTCCTGAACGTCGACGTGAAGGGCATGTTCAGCGTCTCGCAGGCGGCGCTGCGTTCGATGGTGCCGCGCAAGTGGGGCCGGATTATTTTCATCACCGCGGTTTCGGGGCTCATCGGGGTCCCTCACATGGGCCATATCTGCACCGCAAAGTGGGCATCGCATGGCCTCGCCGCATCGCTGGCTTTGGAATTTGCCAAGTCCGGCGTGACGGTCAACGTGATAGCGCCGGGGCCGATCGACACGCCGATGCTGGCGGCGGCGGCCGAGCGGATGCGTGGCATCGTGCCGGGGAGCCACGGCGCTCCGGTCGGGCGCATCGGCAAGCCCGACGAAATTGCCGCGGCGGCGGCCTACCTCGCCTCGGAGGAGGCTGCGTTCACGACCGGCCAGATCATCAACGTCAGCGGCGGCCTCGGCATCTGAGAGCGCGTCAACCTTACCCCGGCGGTCGGGCCAGTATCGCGAGGCCCTCGAGCGCCAGGCCGTAGCCCAGGTTGTCGAGCATCAGGCGCTTGAGATGCTGCGTCAGGGCGACGCGCGCGTAGCGGTTCGCCAGCCTGGGTTTCACCGCGATCTGCTCCGCCAGCTCCCACGCGCGCGGCATCAGCTTCTCCCGCGGCAGAACTTCACCCACCACGCCCAGCGAATGAGCCTCGCGCGCCGACAACTTCTGCCCGGTAAGCAGAAAGTAGCGGCCGCGATTCGGACCCAGCAGCAGCGGCCAGAGAACGTGAACGCCATCGCCCGGCACGATACCGTTGGGATAATGCGGCGCGTCGGCAAACTCGGCATGTTCCGCGGCCAGCACGATATCCGACAGCACCGCGAGCTCCGCGTGGATCAGCGCGGGACCGTTCACCGCGGCGATGATCGGCACCTCGATATCGAGCAAGTTCATCAGCAGATGCTTGCCGTCCTTGTAAACCGAATTCCAGGTATCGGGAGTCTGCACCTTGGGGAGACTTGACCAATCGAATTCCGCGCAGAAAGAGTCGCCGGTGCCGGTGATGATCACCACCTGGTTCTCTTCGTCGCGCGCGATATCGGCGAAGGCATAGCCCAGTTCCTCATGCGGGCCGCCGCCGAACTTGAACGGGCCGCCGTCGGTATGGAGCGTCAGCAGCAGAATGCCGTTGCGGCGTTCCATGCGAAGACAGCGGTAGTCATTGCGATACTTGTCGAAGTTTCTCATACGCCCCTCCTCGGTTTGAGAATGCGATTGCCTCGGAGCAGATGTGAACAGCCGAGAGTATCGCGATAATCGCAATGACTAGACAAGTCCGCCCCACGATGCGCGTGAAGGCGCCGGCCGGTTTGGCATCCCGGGTCCGATGGGCGATAGTGGGCGAAATTAGCACGCTCCATTGAGACGGCCGAGGTAGGCTATGGCGACACGAACGAGCAAACGAGTGGTGCTGGTCGGACCGAATAAACCGCTCGAAATCTGGGAGCGGCCGCTTCCCGCCCCCGAGGCGGGAGCGATAGTGGTGCGCGTCCAGATGAGCGGGGTCTGCGGCACCGACGTCCATTTGTGGCGCGGCGAAATTCCCCTGCCCTATCCCATTACGCTCGGCCACGAAGCAATCGCCACCATCGAGGAACTTGGTACCGGCGTCACCACGGATCATGCCGGCGCGCCGATCAAGCTTGGCGATCGTGTCTACTGGCAACCCGTCAGGCAATGCCATCGGTGCTACTACTGCACGATCGAGAAGGACTTCTCGCTGTGCGAGAACCTCTTCGGCGAGCTGTTCCGCAATGCCAACGAACCGCCCTCTAGCTGCTATGCGGAGTTCTGCAGCCTCCCGCCCGGAATGGCCTTCTATCGCGTCCCCGAGGATACGCCGACCGAGGCGCTGATCGCGTTCGGATGTGCGATGCCGACCGTGCTGCAGGGACTGGAGCGTCTGGGGGGAATCGCGCTCAATCAATCGGTGGTGGTTCAAGGATGCGGCCCGGTTGGGCTGGCGGCCACGCTGATGGCGCGGCTCTCGGGAGCGCGCCAGGTAATCGTGATCGGCGCGCCCGAGCGGCGGCTGGCGATGGCTCGCCGGTTGGGCGCCAGCGCGATCATAAACCTCGAGGCCGTCAAGTCCGAGACCGAGCGCGTGCAACAGGTGCGCGAACTGACCGAAGGACGCGGTGCCGAGGTTGTGATCGAAGCGGCGGGCCATCTGCCGGCCTTCACCGAAGGGATGAAGCTGGTCGCAAAAAACGGGCGCTACCTGATTATCGGTCTGTGGTCGGCGCCCGGGACGGTGCCAATCGAACCGCGTTACCTGAACAACAACAATATCAGGATTATTGGCAACGCTTTGGCTCAGCCGCAACACCTCTACGGCGCCATACAGGTGGCCCGCGCGCATCATCGGGAATTTCCGATGGCAGAGGCGATCACTCATCGCTTCGCACTGGCTGATACGCAAAAAGCGCTTGAGGCGGTCGCGCGGCTCGAGACCATCAAGGGAGTGATAGTTCCTAACCCGCCGGAGGTGAAGGCTTGAAGTTCGGCGTCGCGATCCGCAACATGGGGCCGCAATCCACTTGCGACACCGTCAAAGCCTGCGCACAAATCGCTGAGCGAAGCGGCTTCGACGGGTTGTTCTTCTCCGATCATCTCGCCGTGCCGCCCGACCAGACAGAAGGCTCGATGGGCCGCTATCTCGACGCGCTCACGACGCTGGGCTTCGTCGCGGGAATCACGGAACGGATTCGCCTGGGCGTCTCGGTGCTGATCCTGCCGTATCGGCCGGCGGTGCTGACCGCCAAGCAGATCGCGACCATCCAGGAACTGTCGGGCGGGCGGATGATTCTCGGCACCGGGGTCGGATGGATGAAAGGCGAGTTCGAGGCGCTCGGCGTCGACGCCCGCAAGCGCGGCGCGCTGACGACTGAAACTCTGCGCGTCATCCATCATCTGTTCGAAACCGACGCGGCGCCTTATTCCGGCGGCCTGGTGCGATTCCCGGGTTTCGTCTTTCTTCCGCGGCCGAAACGGCCTCCGATCTGGATCGGGGGCAGCGGTCCCGCGGCGATCGCCCGCGTGCTTGAGTTCGGCGACGGATGGCATCCGATGCTTTCTCCGGCCGAGTTGAAAACCGCGGTCGCGGCGCTCACCGAGAAAGCGCGGGCGGCAAACCGCGGCCAGCTCGAAATCGTGGTGCGCCGAGGGCTCAAGCTCGAGGACCTGGCCGCCGACCGCGAGCGCGTGCTCGCTGACCAGCAGGCCGGCGCGACCTACTTCATCTTCGACCCCGGACGCTACGCCGACCAGGCGGAATTCGCAGAGCGCGTCGAGATCTTCACCACCCGGATCGCCAGCTAGATGCAAACTGGGATTCTGCTAAGGCAAGGAGTCCGAAATGATCGATGTCTACTTCTGGCCGACTCCCAACGGCTACAAAATCACTATCGCGCTCGAAGAGATGGGCCTGCCCTACCGGATCGTGCCCGTAAACATCAGTAAGGGCGAGCAGTTCACGCCCGAGTTCCTCAAGCTCAGCCCCAATAACCGGATGCCCGCGATCGTGGACAGCGAGGGTCCCGGCGGCAAACCGATTTCGATCTTCGAATCCGGAGCAATTCTGCTCTACCTTGCGGAGAAGGCCGGAAGCTTCATGCCGGCCAGCCCGCGCGGCCGCTACCAGGCGCTTGAATGGTTGATGTTCCAGATGGCGAGCGTCGGCCCGATGCTCGGGCAGGCGCATCACTTCCGCCGCTACGCGCCGGAACCGATCCAGTACGCGATCGATCGCTATACCAACGAGGCGCGGCGGATTTACGGCGTAATCGACAAGCGCCTGAGCGCGCTCTCATATCTTGCGGGCGAGTACTCGATCGTCGATATCGCGACCTACCCGTGGCTGCGGCCGCATCGGTCGCAGGGTCAGGACCTCGCGGACTTCCCAAACCTCAAACGCTGGTACGAGGCGATCGAAAGCCGGCCGGCGGTGCAACGCGGACTCGCTCACCTGGCGGAGAACGTGCGGCGTGAAGCGCCCAGGGGCGAGGAGTGGGAAATTCTGTTCGGCAGGAAACAGTTCGAGCGCCGTTGAACGGTGCTGCGCAAGCCGCCGGAGAAAATTGTGAAGATCTACAACAGCTCCACCGCTCCGAATCCGCGCCGCGTGCGGGTTTTTCTCGCCGAGAAGGGAATCCAGATACCGTACGAAGAGGTTGACATCGTAAAGGCGGTCAATCGCGGACCCGAGTTCCGCAAGAAAAACCCGATGGCGGCGGTGCCGGTGCTCGAACTCGATGACGGCACCTGCATCGCCGAGAGCGTCGCGATTTGCAGGTATTTCGAGGAAATCCATCCGCAGCCGCCGCTGTTCGGCGTGGACGCAAAGGATCGCGCGATAGTCGAGATGTGGAACCGGCGGATGGAGTTTGCGCTCTTCATCCCAACTGCCGACGCGTTCCGCCAGCGCCACGAGTTTTTCAAGGGACGGATCCGGCAGGTGCCCGAGTACGCCGAAGCGCAGCGGCTCAACGCGGAAGACAATCTCAAGTGGCTCGACGGCGAACTCGCCGATCGGCGCTTCATCGCTGGCGAGCGGTTCACGATCGCGGACATCACCGCGATGGTCGCGATCGACTTCGGGCGCGTCTCGAAAATCGCGATCAAGCCGGAGCAGAAACACCTCGCCCGATGGCACGCAGAAGTGTCGTCGCGTCCCAGTGCGAAAGCCTGAGTCATGCTCAATCGCGGCGATCGAATCATGAACGGTAGCGAGCGGGCCCGCGATTACGACGCGCTCGTAATCGGCGGCGGGATCAACGGTCTGGCGGTCGCGCTTTACCTGGCCCGGGCCGGATGGAAAGTGCTCGTGGCGGAACGCAACGAGCAGATTGGCGGGGCCACGATGAGCGCTGAAGTGACGCTTCCGGGCTTCATCCACGACCTCTACTCGATGAATCAAAACCTGTTCGTCGGGTCGCCGGTTTACGCTGAGTTCAAGACCGGGCTCGAGCGGCACGGGCTTTCATTCGCGCATTCCGATAAGCCGTACTGCGCGGTCTTCCCCGACGGAAAGTTTCTGGGGGTCTACCAGGATGCCCGGAAAACGCTCGACCTCCTGCGCCGTCACAACGCCGCCGACGCTGAGGGATTGACGCTGCTCCATCGGCATTTCCTGTCGTTCGCCCGATCGCTGCTGCAGATCTACGGGACCCCGATGCCCTCGATACAGGCGCTGTGGACGCTCTTGCGCGCGCTTGGAAGAGAGGGCGTGGCGGAGTGCGTACAACTCCTGCGGCTGATGCTCTCGTCAACGCGGCGGCTGGGCGAGGAATATTTCGAGACCCCCGAGGCGCGGGCACTCTTTGCGGCCTGGGGGATGCACCTCGATTTCGGCCCCGACATCGCGGGGGGCGCAATTTTCCCGGTGATCGAAACTTTTGTGGACGTAGAGCACGGGATGAACATCGTGCGTGGCGGAGCCTCCAACCTGGTGCTGGCGATGGCGGGTCTGCTGCGCGAACTGGGCGGCGAGGTGCGCACCGCAGCCGAGGTCGTCAGGATCGTGACCCGCGATGGCCGTGCGGTCGGCGTCGAGCTTGCGGACGGCGAGAAGATCGGCGCGCGCCGCGCGATTATCGCGAATCTCAGTTCCGGCCCGCTGTTCGGCAAGCTGCTCGCGGACTATCCCTTCGCGCCCGAATTCCGGCGCGCGATCGCCAAGTTCAGCTACGGCCCCGGCACCATGATGGTGCACCTGGCGCTCAAGGCGAGACCGGTCTGGCGGGCGGACGGCGACGCCGCGGAATTCGCTTACGTACATATCGCGCCCTACATCGAGGATCTCGCGCTCACCTACGCTCATTCGATGAATGGAATCCTGCCGGCGAGCCCGCTGCTGATCGTCGGCCAAACCTCCGTGATCGATCCGACGCGCACTTCCGGTAAGGGCGAGACCCTGTGGGTCCAGGTCAGGACGGTACCGTCGATAATCCGGGGCGACGCGCTCGGCATGATCACGGCGCGCGACTGGGACGAAGCCAAGGAGCCCTATGCGGATCGGGTGATTGAGAAACTCGATCAGTACGCACCAGGGATCCGTGACCTGATTATCAAACGCGCGGTTGCCTCTCCCGCCGACCTCGAACGCGCGAATCCCAGCCTGGTCGGCGGCGACAGCCTCGCCGGCAGCCATCATCTGGCCCAGAATTTTCTTTTCCGTCCGATACTGGGATGGTCGCGCTACCGAACGCCGGTCGAGGGGCTCTACATGTGCGGTGCCGGAACCTATCCGGGGGCCGGAAACAACGCCAGGTCGGGATATCTGTGCGCGAAGGAAATTCTTAATCCGCGGCGCTTGCGCACCTGGCTGTCAAAGCGCAGCGGTGCATCGTCGAGTGCCGCCTAGCATCCGAAGAACGCGCGCAGGGCGTTCAACGCTTCCGGCTCGACCAGCGATGG
>JBGPMT010000075.1:0-10787 GCA_041487135.1 Binataceae bacterium (SeqCode)
CCATCGTGATGCTGTCGATCGCGGTGATTCTCTCCAAGCGCGGTTCGATCGCCGAAGACCAGGGTCAGGCCGGTAGCCAGAAACAGGCCGCCTGAGACTGCTCCAATTGTCGATCAGAGCCGGGCATCCCACCGTGGATGCCCGGCTCTTTTTTTCGCTTTGGAAAAGCGCCGGTCCGGCCGGACTTTGAACCGCGCCGATGCGCGAGTAGATTAGGCAGCGGTCTTCGTAACCGCCATGCCACGGCTAAACCCCGGACCCTTCGAACCGCTGGTCTATATAGTCCAGTCGCCCGGTTTCTTCCGCGCCGTCGGACTCGGTGGCTTCGCCCTGTTCACGATTCTGTCGCTCGCGTTCGCGGCTGCGCACGGGTTCATCTATTTCGCGGTCGGGCTGATTCTGTTCCTGGCCAACTGGTACGACCAGAGCGTCAGTATCTGCCGCCGCTGCCGCTTTTACGGTACCTGGCACTGCCTGGGGCAAGGGATGCTGGTGTCGCGGATGTTCACCCGGCTCGACAATCCGATCGACGACACCCGCATGCGCCTGCATTTCGCGCTGACCGCGCTGTTTCTCGTTTATGGCCTGTTCTGGCTCTGGCATTCGATTTCCCTGGGAATCCTGTTTACGCTCTGGCTGCCGATCGCGGGACTTAGCGCGACGCGCCCCGGCGGGTTCTCGTGGCGAGTCCGTCCGGGAACGAGCTGAACGAATCTTCCTGCGCCCGCGAGGCGGTCGAGCGCATTGCGGGCGCAAAACCCGACTGAGCAACCGAACCTGTGAGCGAGGATTTCGATGGCAACCGATCACCTGCTTGTCGAGCGGCGCGACGCGGTTCTTTACCTAACGATGAACCGGCCCGAAAAGCTCAACGCGCTGAGCGAGCCGATGACCGAAGCGCTGATCGCCGAGCTGACCGCGGCGGCCTCGGATCCCGCCGTCGGCGCGGTGGTGCTGACCGGCGCCGGACGCGGCTTTTGCGCCGGCGGCGATATCGGCGCGATGCGCTCGCGTAACGAGGCGGGCGAGGAGCCGCCACCGACCGTCGAGGCGCGGGCGGCGCGCCTGCGCCGGATGGAAGAGGCGCCGCTGCTGCTCCATGAGATGCCCAAGGTGACAATCGCCGCGGTCAACGGACCGGCGGCCGGCGCCGGGCTCGGGCTGGCGCTGGCCTGCGACCTGAGAATCGCCTCCGACCAGGCGCGATTCGGCACCGCCTTCGCCAAGCTGGGATTTGCGGGCGATTTCGGTGGAACCTATACGCTGACCCAGTTGGTCGGCCCGGCCAAGGCGCGCGAGCTCTACCTGCTGGCCGATATAATCACGGCCGACGAGGCGTTGCGGCTGGGAATCGTGAACTGGATGGTTCCGGCTGCCGAGTTGAGCGGCGAGACCGAGTCCATCGCGCGGCGCATCGCCAACGGACCGCTAATCGCCTATGCCTACATGAAGGCGAACCTGAACCTCGCGCTGAATTCCGACCTGCGCACGCTTCTGGATCGCGAAGCATTGACCCAAACGCTCTCGGGCCGCACCGAGGACCATCGTGAGGCCGTCAAGGCCTTCCTCGAAAAACGCCAACCAAAGTTCCAGGGCCGCTAGCCGACCCGCCAACGGAGGCTATCGCCAAATGCTGAGGACCCGCATCTGTGACCTGTTCGGCATCGAGTCGCCGATCTTCTGCGCCGCGATGGGCGGGGTCGCGCTCGGAGAACTGGCCGCCGCGGTCTCGGAGGCGGGCGGCTTCGGATCGCTCTCCTCGGCCGGTTTCGGTGTCGGCGGAGTATGCCACGAAATCGGCGAGGCCAAGCGGCTCACGCGCAAGCCCTTCGCCGTCGGATTGCTACTGCCGCTGCTGCGCGAGGGCGTGTTCGAGGCGGTGCTGGAGGCGCAGGTGCCGGCGATCATCTTTTTCTGGGGCGATGCCAGCCCGTTTGTGCCGGGATGCAAGGCGGCGGGAGTCAAAGTAATCGTGCAGGTCGGTTCGGTGGCCGAGGCGATTCAGGCGAAGAATGCCGGCGCCGACGCGCTTGTCGCCCAGGGTCTCGAAGCCGGCGGACACGTGCGCGGCAACGTCACTAGCTTCGTGCTGATTCCGGCGGTGCGCGATGCCATCGGCGACCTCCCGCTGATCGCGGCGGGCGGCATCGCCGACGGCCGCGGGCTCGTGGCCGCGCTCGCGCTGGGTGCCGATGGCGCGATGTTCGGCACGCGCTTCATCGCGACCAGGGAATCGGCGGCCCATCCGATCTACAAGCGCAGGGTGATCGAGGCGCGCGAAGATCAGACGGTCTATACGACCCTGTTCGATATCGGATGGCCCGGCGCGCCCCATCGCGTGCTCCCCAATCAGACCATCGCGCGATGGGAGCAGGCGGGGCGTCCCGAATCGGGCCGGCGGCCGGGCGAAGGCGAGGTGATCGGTCACAGCCGGCGTGGCGACCTCGAGCTTCCGCTGGTGCGCTACGGCGTGCACAATCCTTCGGGATTCGTCGAGGGCGATGTCGAGGGGATGGCGCTCTATGCCGGCCAGTCGGTCGGGTTGGTCAACGACCTGCTGACGGCCGCCGAGGTCGTCCGCAGAATCGAGGCCGAAGCGCGCGCCACGATCGCTAGTCGCCTCGTTGCGCTGACGCGCTAGGCGGGCGGCGGCTGGCTTTCGGCGTCGCGGCCGGTCTGAAATAATCGACCGAGTGGCGCGAGAAGTTTCAACCGACGAGGTGATGGCGGCGCTGCGGCGCGTCAATTACCCCGACTATCCGACCGATATCGTAAGTCTCGGAATGGTCGAGCAGATTGCCCCCGCCGACAACCGCGGAATCGTGGTCACGCTCCGGCAAGCGACGGCGCGCGAGGAGGTGATGCGCCAGATTGCGAGCGAGGCCCATCGGGTGCTGACCCACGAACTGGGCATTCACGCCGAGTTCCGCGTCCATCCGATCGCGGCCGAGCTCGGCGAGACCACCGGGCGGGTGCGGCTGGCGGGCACCGGGCACGTGGTGGCGGTCGCCAGCGGCAAGGGCGGCGTGGGGAAATCGACGGTCGCGGCCAACCTCGCGGTCGCGCTCGGCCGCCTCGGGTTCAAGGTCGGGCTGCTCGACGCCGATATCTACGGGCCGTCGGTGCCGATGATGTTCGGGATCGGCGCGGAACGTCCCAAGGCGGCCGGCGATAAGAGCTTCTATCCGATCGAGAAATACGGGGTGAAGCTGATTTCCATCGGCTTCTTCGTAACCGACAAGACCCCGGTGATCTGGCGTGGGCCGATGGTGATGAGCGCGGTGCGGCAGTTCCTCAACGACACCGTCTGGGGCATCAACGATTTCCTGGTCGTCGACTTGCCACCCGGTACCGGCGACGCGCAGCTCACGCTCGCCCAACTGGTTTCGATCGACGGCGTGGTGATAGTGACAACCCCACAAGAGGTCGCGACGCTGGATGCCGAGCGCGCGGTCCGGATGTTCCGGCAGGTCAACTGTCCGATCCTCGGTGTGCTCGAGAACATGAGTTACTTCGTCTGCCCGGATTGCGGCGAGCGTGACGACCTGTTCGGTACCGGCGGCGGCGCAAGGATGGCGAAGGAAGAGGGCGTCCCGCTGCTGGCCCAGATCCCGATCTTCGCCGAGATCAGGGAAGCCTCGGATCGCGGGATGCCGCTGACGCTGGCCCATCCCGAGCATCCCGCCAGCGCCGCGTTCATCGAGCTGGCCCGGCGCGTCGCCGCGGCCATGCCCGATTAAGGCCGCCCCCGGGATGGCAACGCTAATCACCGAGGAATGCATCAATTGCGGTGCCTGTGCGCGCGAGTGTCCCAACACTGCGATTTACGCGGGCGGCGAGCGATGGACGCGCGACGGCGTCAGCGGCGCGGCGTTGCGCGAGGATATCTTCTATATTGTTCCCGAAAAGTGCACCGAATGCGTGGGGTTTCACGAGCGCGAGCAATGCGCCGTGGTCTGCCCGGTAGATTGCTGCATCCCCGACCCTCGTATCCCGGAGACCGAGGCCGTCCTGTTCGAGCGCGCGCGCCAGATGCATCTGGATCGCACCTTCGAGGATAGTTTTCCCTCGCGTTTTCGTAAGAACTAACGCCGGTCGCCAAGCCATTCATGTCGATAAACCCAGCGTGTGGATTCCGATCAGTCTCTTGCCAGCCCTGTGCTTAAGAATCCCTACAGATGGTGTACTTTGCAGCCCGGCTCCGCTAATCTGCTCCGCTACATGCTGAATCCGAACCTGAGCGAGAGTCCTGGGCATTCGGCCGATCTTCAGGCGGCCAGTTGGTGAGGTAAATGGGGAAGATTCGGGTTGCAATCGCCGGGGTGGGCAACTGTGCGTCCTCGCTGCTGCAGGGCATCGAGTTTTACAAGCATGTCGCGGACGCTGAGCGGAAAAAGCCGGTCGGCCTGATGCATTACGATCTGGGCGGCTACCGCCCCGAGGACGTGGAAGTCGTGGCCGCCTTCGACATCGACGCCCGCAAGGTCGGCCAACCGCTCGAAGCCGCCTGCTTCGCGCTGCCCAACAACACCATCACCATCTGGCGCGATCTGCCCCGCTACGGCGTCACCGTCGATATGGGCGAGACCCTCGACGGCATCGCGGCCCATATGAGTTCCTATCCGCCTGAGCGCAGCTTCGTCCCGTCCCGGGAAGAGCCGGTCAACATCGAGCAGCGGCTGCGTGATAGCGGGGCGGAAGTGATGCTCTGCTATCTGCCGGTCGGCAGCCAGAAGGCGGTCGAGCGCTATGCGCGCGCCTGCCTGGAGACGGGTACCAGCCTGATCAATTGCATGCCGGTGTTTATCGTGTCGGACGAGAAGTGGGCCCGCGAGTTCACGGACCGCGGCATCCCGGTGATCGGCGATGACGTCAAGTCGCAACTCGGCTCGACTATCCTCCATCGCACGATCATGAAGCTGTTCGCGGACCGCGGAATCCGCATCCGCCATACTTATCAGCTCAATACCGGCGGCAACACGGACTTCCTCAACATGCTCGATCGTTCGCGGCTGGGCTCCAAGCGCAAGTCCAAGACCGAGGCGGTCCAGAGCGTGATGCCCGAGCGGCTGCCGGACGACGACGTCCATATCGGGCCGTCCGATTACGTCGCCTGGCAAAACGACAACAAGGTCTGCTTCCTCAGGATTGAGGGCGAAGGCTTCGCCGGGATTCCTATAGAGATGGAGCTCCGGATGTCGGTGGAGGATTCGCCCAACTCGGGCGGCGTGGTCATCGACGCCATCCGCTGCCTCAAGCTGGCGCGCGAACGCAAGGTCGGCGGGCCGCTCTATTCGATCGCCGCCTACACCATGAAGCATCCGCCGCGCCAGATGCCCGATGACATCGCCCGGGACCGGGTCGAGAAGTTTATCGCGGGCGAGCTCGAACGCTGACCCGCTGCCGCCCCGGACCGCCGCGGGGGCGCTTCCGTAAGCACCCTCCCAAGCCATAAAATCAGCAGGGCGTGGCCGCGCTTAAAGACAAGACGATCGTGGTCGGCGTAAGCGGCGGAATCGCCGCCTACAAGTCCGCCGAGCTGGTGCGGCTGCTGGCCGGCCGCGGCGCCCGCGTGCGCGTGATGATGACCCGCAACGCGGCCGAGTTCATCACCCCGCTGACCCTGCAGACGCTCAGCGCCAATCCGGTCGCGACCGACACCTTCAGCCTGACCCAGGAATCCGAGATCGGCCATATCCGGCTCGCCGACAGCGCCGACGCGATCGTGATCGCGCCCGCGACCGCCGACCTTATCGCCAAGGCCGCGCTCGGAATCGCCGACGACCTCGTGACCACCGTGCTGCTGGCCGCGCGCTGCCCGATTGCCTTCGCGCCCGCGATGAACGTCCATATGTACGAGCATCCGACGGTCACGGAGAATCTCGCCCGGCTGCGCGCGCGCAACGTCACGATTATCGAGCCGGACGAGGGTGAGCTGGCTTGCGGCTACGAGGGCAAGGGACGGCTTCCCGACCCGGCCGCGATCGTCGAGGAGCTCGAGCGGATGCTCTCGCCGCGGGACCTCGCGGCCGAGCGGATACTGATCACCGCCGGGCCGACCCGGGAGGCGATCGATCCGGTTCGCTTCGTATCGAATTATTCGTCGGGAAAAATGGGCTTCGCGCTCGCGCGCGCCGCCTGGCGCCGGGGCGCGGCGGTGCGCCTGGTGGCGGGTCCGACCGAGCTCAAGGCGCCGCGCGGGGTGGAGCGGATCGACACCGTCAGTGCGGCCGAGATGCTCACCGCGACCGCGCGCAACTTCCCCTGGTGCTCGGCGCTGGTGATGGCGGCGGCGGTCGCGGACTTCAAACCCGCCAATCCGGCGCGCCAGAAGATCAAGAAAAATGCGCGTCCGATGATGCTCGAGCTGCGGCCGATCGCCGATGAGCTGCCGCGCCTGACGGCGAAGAAAGGCGGGCGTATCGTGATCGGTTTCGCCGCCGAGACCGAGAAACTCGAGCTGCAGGCGGCCGAGAAGCTGCGCCGCAAGAAGCTCGACCTGATCGTCGCCAACGACGTCACCGTCGAGGGCGCGGGGTTCGGCTCCGATACCAACGTGGTGACGATTATCGGCGCCGACGGTCGTCCCGAGCGACATCCCAAGCTCAGCAAGGACGAGGTCGCCGACCTGGTTCTGGATCGGCTCATCCCGCTGCGCGCCGCTTCGATACCCCGCCGGGCGAACCGCTCCGCGTAACCGTCCCGGCGCCCCGCGATCGACCGCAAGGCCGTCCGGCCATGATGTGATCGGGGGCGGGCGGCGTATAATGATGCCTGTCATCGTGATGGCCAGCTCCCTCGACATTTGCATCGAAGATCGGCGATGAGCCGGCCGCAGCGCGGCCCTGACCGCAAGCTGTTGCTCGCGACGCTGCGCGACTATGTGGAGCAGTTGCGCGAGGAGGGGCTGGAGGGCATCCCCTGTGCGGCAGGAGCGCGCGTATCGCGCGCTCCTGCCGCACAGGCGGCGCCCGCGGCGACGGCGCCGCGCGGCGACAGCGCGGCCCGCCGCATCGTCGCCCCCGCGCAACTGCTGTCGCACTACCCCGGTCTTGAGAATTGCAGCACGCTCGAAGCGCTGCGTGAATTCATCGGCGATTGCCAGCGATGCAAACTCGCCGCGGGACGGACCAACCTGGTCTTCGGCATCGGCAATTCCAAGGCGGAGCTGATGTTCGTCGGCGAAGGGCCGGGCGCGGAAGAGGACGCGCGTGGCGAGCCGTTCGTGGGACGCGCGGGCCAATTGCTTACCGATATCATCGAGCGCGGGATGGGGATGGCGCGCAGCGAGGTCTATATCTGCAACGTGGTCAAGTGCCGTCCGCCGGGAAACCGTAACCCCGAGCCCGACGAGGTGGCCGCCTGCGAACCCTTCCTGATGCGCCAGATCGAACTTGTCGCGCCGCGGGTGATCGTTGGGCTGGGGACCTTCGCCGTGCAGGCGCTGCTCAAGGTGAAAACCCCGATCAGCAAGCTGCGCGGCATCTGGCACGAAATGCGCGGGATCAAGTTGATGCCGACCTTCCATCCCGCCTATCTTCTGCGCAATCCCGGCGAGAAGCGGGCGGTATGGGCCGATATCCAGGAAGTGCTGAAAGTTCTCGGGCGGCCGATTCCGCGCCGCGGCGGATCCTCGTGATGAGCCCGGCGACGGAGAAGCCGCGCAGATGGCATGGATTTGCGGCGCTTGTGCTCGGCGCGATTTTGCTGGGCCTGTTGGGGCCAGCCGGCCGCTGCGCGGCCGCGGCCAGGGCCGCGGCGACTCCCTGGGTCGAGCTGATCACGGTCGAGGGGATGATCAACCCCGCGGTCGCCGACTACCTCGAAGCCTCGCTCGCTGACGGCTATGAGCGTGGTGCTGCTGCGCTCGTGATCGAGCTCGACACGCCGGGCGGATTGCTCAGTTCCACCCAGCGAATCGTACGCGACATCCTGAACGCGCCCCTGCCCGTGATCGTTTACGTCGCGCCGGCGGGAGCGACCGCCGCCTCAGCCGGCACCTTTATTACCGAGGCGGCAAACATCGCCGCGATGGCGCCGGGCACCAGTATCGGCGCGGCGCATCCGGTCGAGATGACCGGATCGGGATTGCAGGGGGTGGTCGGCACGAAACTGGAGAACTTCACCGCCAGCTTCGCCCGCAGTATCGCGCGCGAGCGCGGCCGCAACGAACAATGGATGGAGGCGGCGGTGCGGCAGAGCGCGGCGGCCGGCGACAACGAGGCGCTCGAGAAGCATGTCGTTGATATCGTCGCGCCGAATCTCAAGAACCTGCTCGCGCAGGCCTCCGGACGGACGGTCAAAGTGCGCGGCGAGCCGGTCGTGCTGCATCTCGACGGCGCGCTGGTCGTGCCGCGCGAGATGAGCACCGGGCAGAGCCTGCTGAATACGCTGGCCGACCCCAACCTGATGTACCTGCTGCTGATGGGCGGATTGCTCGGGCTCTATTTCGAGTTCGCCCATCCGGGCGTTTACCTGCCCGGCGTGGCCGGCGCTATCTGCCTGGTGCTCGCGCTCACCTCGTTCCAGGTCCTGCCGATCAATTTCTCGGGCCTGCTGCTTCTGCTACTGGGTGTCGCATTGCTGGTGGCCGAGGTCTTCGTCACCAGTTACGGCGTGCTTGGAATCGGCGGCGTGGTCGCTTTCGTGATCGGATCGCTGCTGCTGATTAACACCGGCGAGACGAATATGACGGTGAATCGCGGGATCATCGCAGGTGCCGCGGCGGTGCTGACGATCGCCGTGCTGGGACTCGGCTACCTGGTGATCCGCGGGCGGCGCGGCCAGGCGAAAACCGGACGCGAAGGATTGATCGGCAAGGTGGGCGAGGTCCGCGACCCAATCGGCCCGGGCGCGCCGGGCCATCTGTTCGTGCACGGCGAGATCTGGCGGGCGAGCAGTGATCAGCCGCTCGAGCCCGGGATGCACGCGCGGGTGACGGCGGTGCGCGGACTCGAACTCGAAGTACGGCCGATCGACAGGGTCGACAGGGCCTGATCTGGCCTGCTACGGCCTGTGTTGAGGGCGCGACGCGGGGTCTTCGCCAAAATGTTCGCTATCAACAGCCAACCGAGGAGGACGACTTATGGCTCCGGGAATAGGCGTGGCGGTCGGGATCGTGGTGCTGATCCTGCTCAGCGGAGTTCGCGTACTCAATGAATACGAACGGATGGTGGTCTTCAGGCTCGGCCGGCTGACGCCCTATCGCGGTCCCGGCGTAGTCTTCATCATCCCGATCGTCGAGCGGACGATGCGGATCGATCTCCGCACGGTGACGCTCGATATTCCGCCGCAGGACGTGATCACGCGCGACAACGTGACCGTCAAGGTCAGCGCGGTGCTCTACTTCCGCGTGGTCGATCCGTCGCGTGCGGTGACCGAGGTCGCGGACTACCTGTTCGCCACGCTCCAGCTTGCGCAGACCACGCTGCGCTCGGTCGGCGGGCAGAGCGAGCTGGATGATCTGTTGAGCCAGCGCGAGAAGCTCAACGCGCGCATCCAGGAGATAATCGATTCACAGACCGAGCCCTGGGGTATCAAGGTCGTGCTGGTCGAGATCAAGAATATCGATCTGCCGCAGGACATGCAGCGCGCGATCGCCGCCCAGGCCGAGGCCGAGCGCGAGCGCCGGGCCAAGGTAATCGCGGCCGAGGGCGAGTTCCAGGCCGCGCAGCGCCTGGCCGACGCGGCTGAGATCATGGGCCGCAGCCCGATCACGCTGCAGTTGCGATATCTGCAGACGCTCAGCGAAATCGCGACCGAGCACAACTCGACCACGGTCTTCCCGGTGCCGATCGACCTGCTCGAGCCGTTCATCCGGATCAAGCAGTCGGCGAATGCGCCCGCAGCCGACGGGCCGCAGACCGGCGATCGTCCGCCGCCCGCGGGCAGCACAGCGCGGCCGGATAAAAGCTGAACTTAAAGTTACACTTTAGGTTGCGATGGGCAGGCTGATCCTGGTTCGGCACGGCGAGAGTGAGGGTAATCGCGAGCGCCGCTTTACGATCACGCCCTCGGTGCCGCTGACGGCGCGCGGACGCGAGCAGGCGCGCGCCGCCGGCCAGCGTATCGCACGGGAGTTCAAACCCGGACTGGTGATCGCGAGTCCCTATGCGCGGGCGCGCGAGACCGCCGAGATTATCGCGGCGGCGCTGAGCCTGGCGCTCGAAATCGAACCCAACCTATTCGAGCGGCGCTTCGGTAGCCTGGCCGGCGAGTCCTACGACGTCGAAACCGCGGCGCTGGCCTTCGATCCGATCGCGCGATGGGCGTGGCGGCCGCCGGGCGGCGGCGAGAGCTTCGAGGACGTGCGGGCTCGGATCGCGCCGGTGCTAAGCCGGCTGGCGCGCGAAAATCCCGATCGCGAAGTGGTGATCGTGAGCCACGGCGCCGTGATGCTAACCGCGTGGGCCTATCTCACGGGCGTCGCGAGCGGCGTTGCGGTTCCGCCCAACTGCGGAATCGTCGTGGTCGAGCACGACGGCGCGCGCTTCGAGGCGCCCGCGATGGTTGAATCCGACGACGAATACGACGATACGCGCGGCTAACCTTGCGTCTCAGAAGTCCTGGACCGGCAGTTGTGAGACACAACACTAGCGTCCGGAGCCGTTGCCGGACGGCATCACTGAATCCATAAACTCCAGCGATCGGAGCCGCCGGTCGACGATCGAACCGATAAAGCGCGCGAGGCTCGCGCCGCCGTCGGTGCCGGCCGGATGCGAAGCGGCTGCGGCCTCCAGCGAAACGACGCCCATCCGCGCCAGCGCCGCGGCGCTGGCGGAGGAGAG
>JBGPMT010000076.1:0-10787 GCA_041487135.1 Binataceae bacterium (SeqCode)
ATGAAGGTCGCGGTGCGATGCGAGAAGCACTCGCCGATATTCGGACAGGCGGCTTCCTGGCATACGGTATGCAGCCGCATCTCAGCGAGCAGCGCCCGCGTGCGGAAATATTCGGGCGAAAGCGGCGCGCGAACCTTGATCCATTCCGGATGTCTGCGCTCTGCCATCGTGGTCGTCTAGCTACGAGCTTCGCAATGCGCCGCGGCGGCGTCAATGAGGTTCCACAGCGCGCCAGGCTGGGCCGCCGCGACCAGCTCGTAGCCGAAGCGCGCGGCGAAGCTCTGTTCGATCAGCGGGGCGATGCCGTCGACCGAGATTTCCGCCGCCCCCAGCGCGGCGATCGAGGTCATCTCGCAGCCCGCGATCCCGCACGGCACGATCGCGTCGAAGTAGCTGAGCTCGCACGCGACGTTGAGCGCGAAGCCATGGAAGGTGACCCAGCGGCGCAGGCCGACGCCGATCGAGGCGATCTTTTTTTCGCCGACCCAGACCCCGGTCATCCCTGCGCGCCGGCCCGAGGCAATTCCGATCCGCGCCAGCGCGTCGATCATGACCGCTTCGAGATTGCGCAGGTAGCGGCCGACGTCGCGGGCAGGGCCTTCCAGCTTGAGGATCGGATAGGCGATAAGCTGGCCCGGCCCGTGATAGGTGATCTGTCCGCCCCGCGAGACCCGATGCACGGCGATTCCCGCGGGCTGTCGGCGGAGAAAGCCCGCATCGGCGCCGCGGCCGAGCGTGAAGACGTGCGGATGCTCGAGTATCAGCAGCGTGTCGCCGATCGCCTCGCTCTGGCGCGCGCGCACCGCGGCTTCCTGCAAGCGCAGCGCGGCTTGGTACTCGACCAGCCCGAGCCGCGCGACGCTGAGCTTGCGTTGAGTCTTCATAACCTCAGAAGTTGATCGCCTCGTCCTCGGCGGCGAGCGCCGCTTCCATGATAGCCTCCGAGAGTGTCGGATGGGGATGCGGGGTCTTGCCGATTTCGGCGGTGGTGGTCTCCAGCGCGCGGCCCAGCACCACCTCGGAAATCAGATCGGTCGCGTGATGGCCGATGATCTGGCATCCGATCACTTCGCTGTATTTGCGGCTTGCGACCAGCTTGACGAAGCCCTCGGTCTGGTTGACCGCGACCGCCTTGCCGATTGCGCGGAAGGGAATCTTGCCGACCTTCACGTCGATTCCGCGCTCGCGCGCCTGCACCTCGGTCAGTCCGACGGTCGCGACTTCGGGCTCGCAATAGATGCAGCCCGCGATCGAGAGCAGGTCGAAGCCGGGCTCGCGGACGCCGGCCATGATCTCGACCGCCGCTATGCCCTCCGCCGAGGCTTTGTGCGCGAGCAGCGGGGTGCGCGCGACGTCGCCGATCGCGTAGACGCTCGGGGCGCTGGTGCGGAATGAATCGTCGATCGTGATGAAGCCGCCGCGTCCGATTTCGACCCCGGCCCGCTCCAGTCCCATCGCGGCGCTGAGCGGCACCCGTCCGACCGCCACCAGCACCGTTTCGGACTCCAGCGTGGCAGGCTTGCCCGCCGCTTCCAGCGCAATCGACCAGCCGGCGCCGCCGCGCTTTTCCATCGACTTGTAGGCGTGACCGAGCAGCACTTTCACGCCGCGTTTGACAAACGCGCGGCGCAGCTCCTCGGCGACCTCGGCGTCGAACCCGGGGAGCATCTGCTGCTCCAGCTCGACGATCGTCACCTCGGCGCCGAAGGCGCGGTAGAAATAGGCGAACTCCAGGCCGACCGCTCCGGCGCCGATCACAACGATCGATTTCGGCAGCCGGTCATGGATCAGCGCCTCGTGGCTGGTCATCACGCCATCGCCGATCTTCATGTCCGGGAAGAGCCGCTCGCCCGATCCGGTCGCGATGAGAATTTTTTCGCCTTCGAGCATCGGGGCCGGCGGCGCAGGTTTTCCGGCCACCGGATTGAGCGCGACGGTGTGCGGCCCGGTCAGCGCGCCCTCCGCCTCGTAGAGCTCGACGTGGTTCTTTTTGAGCAGGTAGCGCACGCCGCGCGAGAGCTTGTCGGCGGCCTCGCGCGAACGGGCGATCACGCGCTGGAAATCGACGCGAATCTCGCCGACCTCGATACCGTGCTCTTTGCCGGCGCCGCGTATCGATTCCATCGTCTCGGCGGAGTTGAGCAGCGCCTTGGACGGAATGCATCCCCAGTTGAGGCAGACGCCACCCGGATTGTCGCGCTCGATGACCGCGACCCGCATCTCGAGCTGGCTGGCGCGAATCGCCGCCACGTAGCCGCCCGGGCCCGAGCCGATCACCACCAGGTCGTATCGTGAGTTAGCCAAGGATTACCCTTCCCGGTCCGCGCGCCAGGTCTGCCTCGTGTGGGCGGCGGCAGCCGCCAGAGCGGCGGCGGTCAGACCAGCAGGCTTGCGGGATTCTCGAGGAAGCGCTTGATCTCCTGCAGGAAGCGCCCGGCGACCACGCCGTCGATCACGCGATGGTCGCACGACACGGTGACCATCATGGTCTTTCCGATCGCGATCTGTCCGTTACGCACCAGCGCACGATCCTTGATCGCGCTGACCGCGAGAATCGCCGCCTGGCCGGGCACGATCACGGCCGAGAAATGCTCGATCCCCAGCATCCCCATGTTGGAAATCGTGAAGGTGCCGCCGGAGAGCTCGTCGGCGGTGAAGCCGCCGTGCGCCGCCTTGCTGACCAGGCGATGGGCGTGGCGCGCGATCTCGGGCAGCGACTTGCGTTCGCATTCGTGGACGACCGGCACGATCAGCCCGTCCTCGACGGCCACCGCCACGCCGATATTGATGTGCGGGTAAATCGAAATCCCCTCGTTCTCGAACGCCGCGTTCATCCGCGTGAACCGTGCGAGCGCGAGCGCCGTGGCCTTGATGATGATGTCGTTGTAGGAGACGTCCTCGTCGAACAGCTCGGTCGCCTCCAGCGAGTTCTTGAACCGCACCGCCTCGTCCATGTCGATTTCGACGGTGACGTAGAAGTGCGGGATTTCGCGCTTCGAGAGGGCCATCCGATGCGCGATGGTTTTGCGCATCGAGGAGAGTTCTTCGCGCGAACCCGGCGCGCCTTCGCGCGGCGAAATCAGCCGGCGGAAGCGGAACAGCTGCTGCTCGCGCAGGAAGTTATCGACGTCGCGCTTCGTCACCCGGCCATCCGGACCCGTACCGCGCACCGCCGAAAGATCGATGCCGGCCTCCTCGCCGGCGCGGCGCGCGAGCGGAGAAGCCTTCACTTTGGACCCGTCGGAGGATTCGATCTGGCGCGGTGCCGGCGAACGCTGTTCCACATGGGCGACCCGCGCCGGCGGCATCGGAATCCCGGTCGGCGCCGCGGACGGATGAGCGCTCATCGCCGGATGGAACTGCGGCGGACTCGCCAGTCCGTTGCCGCGTTCGCCGTCCTGCTCGGCCGCGGGCTGCTCGCGCACGGTCGGGATAGCGGTGACGGGTTCCTCGGGCTCCGCGCTGCGGGCGGCGGCGCCGGGCTGCTCGCCGGGCTTGCGCATAATCGCGATTACGGCGCCGACCGGCGCGCTCTGGCCTTCGGGCAACCGAATCTCTTCGAGCACGCCCTCATCGAAGGACTCGAGCACCATGTCGGCCTTGTCGGTTTCGACCTCGGCGATCGCTTCGCCGTGGCGGATGGAATCGCCCGGGCGCTTGAGCCAGTGAATGATCTTGCCCTCCTCCATCGTATCGGAGAGCTTCGGCATCGTGATCTCGTTGCTCATCGTGGAACCCTTCCCATGTTGTGGCTCAAGCTAAGCCGGACGCTGTACCGGTTTGCAGCCCATCGACCGGGCCGATGGAGTGAGCTGCAAATCTTTCGAGCGCGCTCCTAGACCAGGCGCTCGGCCACTTTGACGATATCCGCCGGGCTCGGCAGCGCCGCCCGTTCCAGGCGCGCATTGTACGGCATCGGGGTGTCCTTGGTCGCCACGCGCTCGATTGGCGCGTCGAGATGGTCGAAGGCGGCCTCGTAGATCTGAGCCGCGATCTCGGCGCCGGCGCCGCCCGTGCGCCATCCCTCGTACACCATGATCGCCTTGCCGGTCTTCTTGACCGATTCGACGCAGGTGTTGAGGTCGAGCGGATTGAGCGTGCGCAGGTCGATAACCTCGGCGTCGATGCCTTCGTTCTCGAGCGCTTCCGCCGCGCGCATCGAGTCGTACACGCACTTGGAATAGCTGATGATCGTGATGTCCTTGCCCGGGCGCGTCACAGTGGCGACGCCGAACGGCACCAGGTGCTCGCCCTCGGGCACCTCGCCCTTCATCCCGTACAACGACTCGTGCTCGAGAAACATGACCGGATCGTCCTGGCGAATCGCGGTCTTGAGCAAGCCCTTGGCATCGGCCGGCGAGGCCGGGATGACGACGCGCAGTCCAGGGCAGTGGAGGAAGTAGGCCTCGAGGCTCTGGCTGTGCTGGGCGCCGAGCTGATGGCCGCCGCCCTGAGGCGCGCGAATCACCACCGGCACCTTGGCCTGGCCGCCGAACATGTAATGGATCTTGGCGGCGTGATTGACGATCTGGTCCATCGCCAGCAGGCCGAAGTTGATGGTCATCAGTTCGACCACCGGCCTGAGCCCGCCCATCGCCGCACCGATTCCGGCGCCGACGATCGACAGCTCCGAGATCGGCGTATCACGCACGCGCTTCTCGCCGAAGGTGGCGAGCAGTCCGTCGGTGACCTTGAAGGCGCCGCCGAAATAGCCGACCTCCTCGCCCATGATGAAGACGCGTTCGTCGCGCGTCATCTCCTCGGCGAGGGCCTGGTTCAACGCTTCACGATAAGAGATCTGAGCCATCAGCCCTGCCGCTCCGCGTCCTCGACATAGACGTTCCTGGTCAACTCCGAGATTGGCGGCTCGGGACTCTCGTCGGCGAACCGGATGGCGTCGTCGATAATCGCGTTGACCTCGCGCTCGATCGCTTCGAGCCGGCTCTCGGGCACCCGCCGCTCGCCGAGCAGCCGCCGCCTGAGCGCCTTGATCGGGTCGCGCTCCTGCCAGATACGCTCCTCGCGCTTGGAACGATACTCGGCCGGGTCCGACATCGAATGGCCGCGGTAGCGATAGGTCACCGCCTCGATCAGCGAGGGGCCTTCGCCCTCGCGCGCGCGGGCCGCCGCTTCCATGGTCGCCTGGTAGACGGCCAGCACGTCCATCCCGTCGACGCGCACCCCGGGCATCTTGTAGGGCTCGGCGAATTTATAGAGCTCCTGCTGGCAGATCGCGTTCTGGACCAGGGTGCCCATGCCGTAGAAATTGTTCTCACAGATGAAGACGACCGGGAGCTTCCAGAGCGATGCGATGTTGAGCGATTCGTGGAAGGCGCCCTGCGGCAGCGCGCCGTCGCCGAAGAAACAGCATACGACCTCGGGCTCTTCCTGGTAGGCGATCGAGAGGCCGAGCCCGACCGCGAGCGGCAGGCCGCCGCCGACGATCGCGTAGCCGCCCATGAAGCGCAGGTTGGGATCGAACAGATGCATCGAGCCGCCGCGTCCGTGCGAGATCCCGGTCTCCTTGCCGAACAGCTCGGCCATCACCTTGCGCGGCGGGGTGCCCTTGGCCAGGCAATGGCCGTGCTCGCGATAGGTCGAGACCACATAGTCCTTGTCGTAGAGCGCGTAGATCGAACCGACCGCGACCGCTTCCTCGCCGGCGTAGAGATGACAGAAGCCGGTGATCTTGCCGCGCGCGTACATCTCGGCGGTGCGGTCCTCGAAGTGCCGGATCAGGGTCATGCGCCGGTATAGTTCGAGCAGCTCGCTCTCGCCTAGAGTGAGCAACGCCCGTTCCGCGGTCAGCTTGTCACGTTCCAGCGCCATAATTCGGTTACTCCCACGCAGTCGTGGTTATTCAATCCCACAGTGTAGCGCAAGCAGTACCGGAGGGTAAATGCGACTTGCGCGCGTGGCCGGTCCGGATTGCGCGCCGGCGCGCATGGTCACATTGCGCCGCGCGTGCTCGAACCGTCGCACACGATCTGAACTCAGATGAGCCGCGGTTGAGCCGCCGCGAACACCGGGGCGAAGGATCGGCGATGAATCGGCGACGGGCCGAGCCGTCGCAGCGCGTCGAAATGATCCGCCGTGCAATAACCCTTGTGACGGCGGAAGCCATAGCCCGGATAGCGCTCCTCGTGCTCGCACATGATCCGATCGCGCGTCACCTTGGCCACGATCGAGGCGGCGGCGATACAGAAGCTCTTGCGATCGCCGCCGACGATGCTGGTCTGATCGAACTCGAGCCTGGGAATCCGCCTGCCGTCGACCAGCACGTGCTGCGGCTTGAAGGTCAGGGCGCTAAGCGCACGCACGCTCGCGAGCATCGTTGCCCAATAGATGTTCAGCCGGTCTATTTCCTCAGATTCGGCGACCCCGATGCCCACGGCGCGGGCCTGCGCGAAGATCGCCGGGTAGAGCCGCTCGCGGGTTTCGGCAGGTATCTGCTTGGAGTCGTGGACGCCCCGGATGAAGGTCTCGGGCGGAAAGATTACGGCCGCCGCGACCACCGGCCCGGCCATCGGACCGACCCCCGCTTCATCCAATCCCGCAACAGCCTCGATGCCTATTCGCCACAGCCTGCGCTCGTAACGCAGGTCCGGACGCTTGCTCATCAGCCCCGCCTCCTCACTCTTCAGGATGCCCATAATCGAAGATAAAGCACGTCAAATCAAATTCCCGAGAGATACGAGTCAACAGCTCACGATTGGCCGTGGAAGCACATTTTTGCCCGCGATTTCTTGAAGTTTTTGTGCAATATTGGCGCGCAAACGTCGCCTCGATCTGTGGAATTATGCAACAGCCACAGCCGTACCCGGCGCTCATTCCGTTTCTCGCTGGCCAATCAAACTGCATTCACGGAAACCGCGTCAAATTTGACGGCATAGCGATTGCTTCGTGCTAACACCAACTAAACCGGCAGATGATGCCCGGTTTGGATGGGAGAGTGGGGAGATGACATACGAAGAGAGCAAGGTCTTGACCGTCAAAGAACTGTCGGGGTACCTCAAGGTGCACCCCTCAACCATATACCGCCAGCTCCGGCGTGGACGACTCCCGGCGTTCAAAGTCGGCAGCGACTGGCGCTTCAACGTTGAGTCGATCGATCGCTGGCGCCTGGGCCAGGACCGGATCGAGATACTCGGCCGCTCGATGGCGTAGCCCCTCCACCGCCGCCTCGGATGGGGGAAGCACGGCCCGGCTCAACTGGGCTCCCGGCCTTCGTTGGCCGGGCCGGCGTAATTCATCGCGAGCAGCCCGCGCAGCGGATCGATGCGGTCGATGCGCACCATAATCTGCGCTTCGGCAGCGAGCGGCGGCGCTCCATGCAGGGAGCCGCGCATGGCGTAGTCGTTAAGCTCGGCGCTCTGACCGTCGCGCAACAGGGTGGCGGCGAGCGGGCGCTCCATCGCCTTGCGTTCCAGGTAACGCAGTATCCAGTATCGCTTGGCGCGCCGTTCAAGCTCCTTGGCTTCGGCCTCGGCATTTTCGGTGTTGGCCAGAATCGTCAGCAGCTCGTTCGCATCATAGAGCTGTAAACCGGTCTCGCCCAGGGCGGCGACGAGCTGGCGCTGCAGGACCAGGTCGGCGTAGCGCCGGATCGGCGAGCTTAGCTGCGCGTAGCAGTCGAGCCCGATGCCGGCGTGATACTCCGCATAAAGCGAGAGCCGCGCGCGCTGCATCACCAGCTCGCCGCCCTCGTTGGGCTGCACGCGGTAGATGATCGGCAGGCGGTGGTCGGCGGCATACCTGGCGGCCACGTAGTTGCTCAGCACCATGAACTCGGCGACCAGGTTGCGGCTCGGCGAGGCGTTATCGATGGTCTCGATTTCGATCTCGCCGCCGCGCACCCGCACCTTCGCCTCGCGCCGATGGAACATCACGGCGCCGGCGCGCCGGCGTCGCTCGCGCAGCTTCAGCGCCGCCTCGTGCAGCCGTCTCACTGCGAGCAGGGTCGGATCGGAATCACCGTTGCGCGCCTGCTCGAGCATCCGATCGGTGCTGCGATAGTCGAGCCGCGCTCCGATCCGCATGCGGCCCGGGTAGATCGATTGCGAGATCAGCTCGCCGCCGGGCCCGATGCGGACATCGGTCGTGAGCACCGGGCGCATCTCGCCCGCGATCAGGCTGGCGCGCCCGCACGAGATCTCCTCGGGCAGCATTCGCACGATGGTTTCCGGCAGATAGACGGTGGCGGCCCGCGAGGCGGCCTCCTTGTCCATCGGCCCGCCGCGCGGAACGAAATCCGCGGTGAGCGCGATATGGACGCAGACCCGCAGCACGCCGCCGTCCTCGACCGCGCAGCTCAGCGCGTCGTCGACCTCGAGCGTCTCTTCGTCGTCGATCGTGATCGCGAACAGATCGTCGCCGATCACGGGGCGCTCCGGCGCGACCAGTTCGGCGGCCTCGCGCCGGACCGCTTCGCTGAAGCCGCTCGGCAGCCCGCCAACCAGCGCGAACCGCGGTGTTTCGAGAGTCACGCCGAGCCGCTCCAGCACCTCGACCGCGATCTCGGCTGGGGTCACGTCGGGCATCGCGTGGGCGAGCAGCGCATCCATCTCCTGGCGGCGCGTGAAAGGATTTTTCAAGTAGGCGGTGAGCTGCTCGACCAGCTCGGCCTTTTCGGGCTCCGATGGCGGCGGGCCGCCGTCGAGGGCCTGCTTTATAAGGGTGCGCGTGCGGCGCGCGCTCTCGCTCTTGAGCCGCTCGCGGCTTTGCTGGAGGCGCAGGCGCTCGACCTGCTCGGCGCTGCGCGCAATGAATTCCATATGGCGGCGCGTGAAGTAGAGCCGATCGTTCAGCAGGCTCTCGAACACCACCGCGGCCGCGGCCGCCGAGCGCCGGCCGAAAAACAGTTCGGCCAGCTCATTGGCGGTGAAGGACCGATTCTGCTCGTGAACCACCTCCCACAAGAGGTCGAGATCGAGCTCGGCGGCGAGCTGCGCGCGCTCGGCGTCGATTTCCGCGAGCACCGCGGCGAGATTGGCGCTGTCGGCGCGGCGTTCGGGATGGCGCAGCAGGACCAGATCGCGCGCCACCGCCTTCTCGCGCCCGCTCGAATCGACCACGCCGAGGCGGCCGTCGCTCTCGCGCACCACCAGCGCGGGACGCAATTTTCCCCCGTCGAGATATTCGACAATCGCGCCCAGGTATTTCGATGCGCCGCTCATCTGGTTTCCATTTTGACCGCGAGGCGAAACTAACACTATAGAGAAATGATGGCGGGCGAAAAAATCGAGCTGGTGCTGCCGCCGGAGCTGGCGGCCGAGCTGGGGCGGGTCGCCGCGGCGCTTGGGATAGCAAGCCTGGAGGAGGCGGCGCGGATCGCGATTGGCGAATGGGTGGCGCAACACCGCGATCGGATCGACGCGGCCGACCCCGCGCAGAAATATTTCGTCAACCAAGCCCTCGACGAACTAATCGCAAAACCGCGGAAATAAGACCTGTAGCGTTCTATTCATCACGAGCCTCAGGCCTTGCCGCGCATCGGGCGCATCACGCTGTCGACGAAGCGGCGGTAATTCGTAAGCGTGCGGCCGTTGGCGTGCGGGCGAAGTATCACCTCGTCGGCGCCGGCCAGGAAGACCTTGCCGATCCCGTCGGCGATAAAATCGGGCGGACCGCACAGGCAGGTCGAGGTGATCGCCTCGGCGGTGACGAAGCGGCGAAAATTCTCCCCGACTCCGATCTGGTAGTTCTCGTAGAGCCACAGATGCTTCGGCTCGGGAAGTTTCGCGACCTCGCGCGCGAAGTCGGCGAGCGCCGGATCCATCGCGGCGGCCGGGCCCTTGAAGGTCTCGAGCTTGAGCCGCAGATGGGCCAGCACCCAGGGACCGAGCGCTTCGTGCGGGCCGGGCGAAGCGGCGGTTTCGCCGGGTGCGGTGACGTACACGCCGACCATCGCGGCGACCTCGAAGGGCGCCCGGCTGCGCTCGGCCGGCCGCGAAGCTTTGGCGATCCCGACCCACGATTTCAGGGTCTCCGGATCGGAACCCGAGGTGATAAGCCCGTCGCCGACCTCGCCCGCGATCCTGAGCGATTTGGGCGCGGTCGCCCCCATGATCAGCGGGATGGCCGGTTCAAGGCGGATGAAGCCGTGATGCTGATGCACCAGCCGCACGATCGATTCGCGGCCGGCTTCGCGATACGGCGCGCTCTCGCCGCGCAGCAGCCCGCGAATCGTGATCGCCTCTTCCCGGAACTCGCTGAGCCTGACCGGCGGCATTCCCATCGCACGCCGCGCAGTGTTGCCGGTCGAGAAGCCGAGTGCGACGCGCCCAGGCGCGAGTTGATTGATGGTCGCGATCGAATGGGCGGTCACCGGCGCGACGCGATTGCGGGCCACGGCAACGCCGGGCGCGATCCGGATGCGCTCGGTATTGACGGCGACCAGCGCGAGCGCCGCATAGACGTCCGAATGGACCATCGGCGAGTCGAACAGCCACAGGCCGTCGAAGCCCAGCCGCTCGAGTTCGACCGCCTCCTTATAGAAGTCGACGTAGCAGGGAGCCGCGACGGCAAATCTCACGGGTGATTCTTTAGCAGGGTGTTGAGAAACCCTTAAAACAGCAAGATGAATTAATTGTCGTTCTCAACACCCTGCATGAAAACTGGCTGCTTTCCGATACTTCTCTCCCGCCTCGGGAGAGACCTGAGTGAGGGCGCAGGCTGGTGAAAGGCTTCTTTCACCTGCCTGCTAGCCTTTGCGGCGGCGGAAGGCTTCGGTCAGCGCCTCGGTGAGAGTCGCGAAATCGCCCACCAGTCCGATATTGGCGCGTTCG